>JAGCML010000253.1 GCA_017646485.1 Kiritimatiellia bacterium | reverse complement strand
GGCGAGGCGATTCCCTCCATCGCAAGCGTTTCGCGCTTTACGCTGATTACGCATTGCGCCGAGGAGGAGAGTGGTACGCAGTTGGAGGTGATTGGTGGCACGCTCGAGGAGACTGCAGATGCAGGTCATCCGATCGGCACGACCTTACGGGTTAAGGATCTCTTTTTCAATGTGCCCGCCCGTCGAAAGTTCCTGCGTGCAGCAGCAACCGAACTCTCGCGTATCCGACAAACGCTCACGACCATCGCCCTCGCGCATCCAGCCGTTGCCTTGCGGTTGCGTTCTGAAGGTAAAGACCTCTTCCGTCTCCCCGAGGGTGACTCGCTTGATGACCGCATCCGAACCTTGTTGGGAGCGCCATTCGCACGCACATTGACCGCGGTCAATCATACGGAAAATGACATCACAATCACAGGTTACCTCTCCCGCATTGATACGCCGGCCTTAGGAACGCCTGAACAATATGTCTTCATCAATCGTCGCCCCGCAACGGCCCCGCAGATTCAGTATGCCGTGCGTGAAGTGTGGCCGTTGAAGGATCGCCGGCCCTCGCTTATCCTTTTTATTGACTTGCCGCCAGACGCTGTGGATGTCAATGTCCACCCCGCCAAACGTGAAGTACGCTTCCGTCGCGGTAATCTTGTCATCAATGCCGTCTCCACAGCAATCGCCAAGGCGCTCAATCTCTTCCAGGAGCCGACACCTGCAGTAACCCCTGCGCCTGCTCCGCAAATCCCGACGCCTGCGCCGGCAACGCCGTCTACGATTCCGCACCTCTCTCCCTTGGCTCCGCTTCCAACTCCGCAGGCGCCAAAGGTTGCCCCTGCAGCGCGTCCGATTGCCCAACAGCAAATTCACTTCCCCACGCCCCCGCCGTCACCGTTCCCTTCGGTGGTTACGCCGCCTGAGCGTATCCAACCCATCACACCGCCTCCCCCGCCCCCTGTATCCGCCCCTGCTGAGAAGGTTAATTTCTCTTGGATTCGCATTGCCGATGTCCTCGAGCCAGGGTATTGGTTGGTCGTGACTGAACAGGGCTACGTCACCATTGACGCAGGTGCCGCCTTGGAACGCATCTGTTACGAACGCTTTATTCAGCAGGCTGAACGTCCCGCGGTCCAACCCCTCCTCATTCCTGAGACCTTGGAACTCACCCCCGCAGATGCAGACCGCGTTTCGCGCTTCTTACCAGAACTCGAGGCCTGCGGCTTTGGCATCTCCGCGTTCTCGTCTAACACCTTCCTCATTGATGCGCTTCCCGTTTCACTTTCTGAGATTCCGCCGAAAACGTTGATTCCTGAAATTGCAGTCGAACTGGATCGAACAGGTGTACGAAAGGGTATTGACCACTGGCGTCAGGAGGTTGCCGCACGTGCCGCCGCTTCTGCCGTTGCGCGCACCTTGCAAATCACAAATAAGGAGGCCGTGGCCATCTTGTTGCGCGATCTCTCCCATTGCAAGATGCCCTATTCCACTCCGCGAGGTCGCCCTGTGATGATTCTCACCACCTATCGCGAACTCGCCCGTCGTTTCCAACGTAATAACTAAACGGCATTCTCTCTCGAGAAAATCCGCCTTAACATCCATGCCACATTTGGTATAGTCACCGCATCATTGGTATCCTTTTGCATTTAGGATGTCCTTTGGTTTTGGGTCCCGCATAACAGTTCATTCGTGGAGTTCTGTTATGCGGGTTTTTCTTTCCCACGAAAAGTAATCTCCCAAAAGCGCCCCTTTCCTCTCCCTTTTATTTCTGTTGTAATCTCCCTTTCTACAAAACAAAAAAGCCGCCCCACATGGAGCGGCTTTTGCATTCATGCAAACGAAATTATTCCCAGAGCTTCACGGGATATTCGCCAGCATCCACCATCTTCTGGATGGCAGCCACGACGACAGGCTTGTCTTCGCGGTAGGTCACACCGAACCAGCAACTGTTGGTCGGGAGCACATCCACAGTGGCCTTGCCCGCCTTGACGAGTTCGTCCACATAGAACGGAATGTACCATTCAGCCTTGAGCTGACCTTCATTTTCCTTGAACCACGTGGCGAAGCGTTCTTCCATGCCATCGAAGAGTGCAGGCGTGAAGCCCCAGAGGTTCAACGAAACGCGACGGTCACCCGTGAGCGGCACAGGAGCGGCAGGATCTTCTTCGTTCTGAATCGTGCCATCTTCCTTGCGAGCAATCTTCGTCATTTCGGTCACGCCGATGAGCTTGCCATCTTCAGCCACTTCGCAAATACCACGAGCCACCGTGCCATTTTCGGAGAGCGTCTGATCCAAGCGATAGCCCACCATTGCGAAGGGCTTCGGATCAGCAGCTTCAGTATCCACCGTGGTGAGGAACTTAGCGAGCTGCTTGAATGCATCTGCGCCATAGAAGTCGTCGGCATTAATCACAGCGAAAGGCGCATCAATCACGGTGCGAGCAGCGCGAATAGCGTGAGCCGTACCCCAAGGCTTTTCACGGCCTTCAGGGAAGGTGCAGCCTTCAGGAAGGTCCATCGGATCCTGGAAGGCGAGTGCGATATCAATCTTACCTTCGTACTTCTTCACGATGGTGTCGCGGAAAGCTTCTTCAAAATCCTTACGAATAATGAAGACGACACGATTAAAGCCAGCCTTAATCGCATCATAAATCGAATAGTCCATAATGGTCTCACCAGAAGGACCAACAGGGTCAATCTGCTTCAAACCACCGTAACGGCTGCCCATGCCGGCAGCAAGAATCAAGAGCGTAGGCTTCTTTTCCATTGTGCTGAACTCCTTAGTTAAGAAAATCATTTCTTGTACTTCTCATACAGTTATTAATAGTATATCCTAAAAAGCCCCCCGACGCAAACAAATTATCGCAATAATCCCACATCTTCCCACCTCCATCACCCCATCGCCCTGCCCCCTCCTTACCACACGAGGGACAACACCGCGCCCCTCCGCACCACTCGTATCCTCCCCACCACTTCTCACCCTGGCAGTCCTTCGGCGTAGCCGCCCTAAGCGTGCTGCCACAGGGCGCGATGTCACCCTGCATCCTTTTCACAGTCCACCTGCGATGTCAGGTGACACTACGAGTGCTGCCGCAGGGCGCGATGTCGCCCTGCATCCTTTTCACATCCGGGTGCGCCGTCTCCCCCTATAAGCGTGCTGCGGTCACCTGCGATGTCAGGTGACACTACGAGTGCTGCGGCAGGGTGCGATGTCACCCTGCATAAGCGTGGTGCGGCAGGGTGCGATGTCACCCTGCATAATTGTCAGGTGACATCCCCCTCCCCTCAAAAAAAGACGCGGTGGCGTTACTGCCACCGCGCTTTTGAGAGGTCACTCCACCAGCTTACGGCAGAGCGGAAGCATTCTTCGAGGCACGTGCCTTAATCTCAAAGGTGCCGTTACCACTCGGCATCGGGAAGCGGACATAACGCGTCGAAGCCGGGAGCTCTGCCGCAGGCGCGACAGTAACAGTAGTCGCACCCGTCATATCTGTGACCGCGACAATATCATCCTCATCGTCGACCACGCTCTGATCTTCCCCTTCCACTTCCGTGGTCACGGTCACGTCAATCGTGGTATCCGCAGCATACGCCGCAGTATTTTGGCCAAGGTCCGTGTTATTCGAGACAATCAACTCTGCCACGACATACTGATATTCACCACTCGTCACGATGGCGATATCGCTGACACCGAAGTCGTACTTGAGCTTAGCTTCAACTACACCGTTCGCATCAGGCGTCTCTGTCATGTCAAAGGCGACATTCGTGAAGACCTCGGCAGCATCAGCCACGGACACGCCATCCACTTCTTCACCAGCCATGTTCACCACACCCGTGAGGCTCACCGAAGTGGCGCTGAGTTCTGCGGCGCGACGTGCGAGCGGAAGCGTGAGGTCTTCGTTGTTGACAACCGTCGTGGTTTCACCTGTAGTCACCGTCACATCCGGACGTGCCACCACATAGAGACCTTCTGCGCGGACAACCACCAAGGTGCCTTCTGCTTCAGTCCATTCCTCCGTAGAAGTATCATTCTTCACGGCGGTCACGACACAGCCGATGAGCGACTTCGCCGTGTGACCTGCTTCCAAGCCAACCACCTTGTAGGTACCAGCTGCCACTGCTTCTTCGTAGTCCACCGTGATGGACGTTACTGCAGTGAAGTCTGCATCCTTTGCGGAGATGGTCGTGCCAGTAGCGAGAGTAATCGACTTACCGAGGACGAGCTTACCAGAGATGGTGTTTGCGCCAGCGATTGCCACGGGGTCTTCGCCATTATCGAGCGTCAAGTTACCACGCCATTCGGTCGTAGTCTCTGCGACACCCATTGCGGTAGCCTTGACCATACCAGAAGCTTCCTTCACGAAAGGAGCCAACGTGGAGACATTCTCGCCAGTGTAGTTCACTGTAACCTTTTCAGCCACGATGAGCTGCTGCTCGCCGAGCATATTGACCTCTTCCCAAATCGGGTCACCATTATCACCGTTACCATGCGTTACCGTCTTCTTAAGCGCAGTCGCTGGCAAGGTGAGATCAATGGGCATACCATCGATTGTATCCAAGGTTACCGTCACTATCTTAGGTTGCTGCGTTTCTGCATCCACAGAGACAAAGTTCGCCAGGATATGTTCATCCACATGATTGCCATCCGCATCCACAGTGTCAACATCCCAGTCCATCCGCTTACCGCTCGTAAGACCCTCCCACATATAGTAGAGGTTATTGAAGTCAATTGCAGTCTGAGATGCGTTTACACCATCTGCACCCAAATCAATATCATCCTGATTACGGAAGTAAGCCGTCACGGGATAACGATCCACCTTGAAGGTATACTGATTGACATCATCCTTATAGCTCAAGTCTACCCAACGCGCATTAACCGTTAAGTTATCGCCTTGGAAGTTGTGTGTCACACGTGTACGCGTATCTTCATCGAGGAAGCCGGTGAGACGATATTCCGTCGGCATCATCGGCACCTTCATCACGTCAAAGCCCGAGAAGTCGAAGGTCAAAGTCTTACCTTCAGCCACTGCTTTACCGATCTCCAATTCAAACTCAGCAAACATAGTCTGACGGAAGATCGTGCCCTTGAACTGCTCCAGGAAATGATTGATCAGTACAGCCCGTTCTTTCTTGTCTGTTGTTCTTTCGAGCCTATACTCCATAAGCAGCGCTTCGTTTAAGGTAG
>JAGCML010000252.1 GCA_017646485.1 Kiritimatiellia bacterium | reverse complement strand
GGTGGTCTGGTCGAAGGGGTCAAGAATCCGCGATGGCGCATAGAGAATCTCCGTGTGCCGAACAGCATAGACAAAATCGAATTCGTTGGGTTTGCGCTTCATGTGGCCTATAGTCTAACACACTCTGGTGGGTTATTGCACAAAGGTGGCATAATACCAATAGGTTTTCCCAAATCGCTTACGGAAGGTTTCATCGCTGGGATCGGCCGTGGGGGCTTCCGCTTGGAAGCGTTGGAAGGCTTCAAACATGCCAGGCGTGAAGAGGTCTGCGGTAAGGCGGGGCTGCTGTGCTGGAGGTAGAGTAGCGGCGGCGGCGAGGAGGCCTTGTTGGAAGACGCGTGGCAGGGGGCGTTGGGGCCAAACGGAGAGAATGACGTCAAAGTTTTCCGTAAGGGCGGTGGTGTCTTGGAGGAGGAGGGAGGAACACAAATAGAGCGCGACCATATCGCGGTTGCCATTCTTCAAGACGGCATAACGATTATAAATGCCTTCTTCTAAACGTTTGCCGGCTTCAAAGGTGGGTGAGCCTGCATCGGCGCAGAGGCGCAGATGGAGTTCGGCGACGCGGCGCAGTTCGTGGTTTTGGGGCACGTTTGCGCCGGTGGCATAGGCGAGGAGTTCGGCGGCTTCTTTCCCGCGCAGGGGAATGCGTGCTAATTGCCGTGCGTAACGTTGCGCCAGGGGAAGTTCGTTGCAGACAAGGGCAATCTTGGCCAACAGCGCATAGTGGTCGCCATTCCAACCGCCCTTGATGACGCTTTCATAGCACCAACGTCGGGTGAGTTGGGCAATGCCATAGTGATAGAGCATCCAATGCCCATCCAAGCTCATCGTGTCAATTGTGCTACTCTTGTGCGAAACGCGCCAGGGCATATCAAAGAGTTTGTCTTCAAGTTTGCCTGCACGCCAACACCCATGGATGTAGTAGGCCGAGAGCATGCGGTGTTGGACGATTTGTTTTTCGGGAAGGGTTAGGGCGAGTTGGCCATCGCCTTCGCGTAAATTGCGTTCGCACTTCAGGATGCTGTAGAGGACGTCGCTGGGGTCACAGGCTAAATAAAATGTGCCACAGAGGAGAAGGGGCGCAACAAGGCAGAGTGTTTGTTTGAGGCGGGGGCGCGCGATTTTTTCCCAAAGGTCTACCAGATATTCATGGGCGCAAATGAGCAAACACGCGAGGGTTGTAAAGCAATCCCACCAGTGAGAGGCCTCTTCAAAGAGAAACCAGGTGTGCGTCTTGAGGAGGGTTGGCCAGGCGGGGTCGGCATAACAACACATTTTCCATCCGATCACAATGGCAATGGGCCCAAGGGCACAGAGCAGACGCGTGGTGAGGCGTTGGTGTTTGAGGCAAGTCGCCCCGAGTAAACCAAAGAGTACCGAAATGCCTGTCACGGGGTAGAGTGCCGCCGTGAGAAGTCCCCACGCACCGTAACGTTTCACTGCGCCAAAGGCGAAAAGGAAGGCGCACCAGGCGAGGAGGTAGGTCTGGGGAAAGGTGGGATCATTGAAGATCCAGACGCTAAAGCCACAGTAGGTAACTTGGAGCGCCACTTGGATGCAGGGGACAAGGGCCACGGCCCAAGGAAATTGACACCAACGGCGCGCTAAAAGGGTGGTTGCCATGCCTAAAAGCAGCGTGCACGCGAGGCCGAGGCCCATGATATGGAAGAGTGTCCCTAAAAAGGCACTGCACCACGCAAGCGTTCCGCCTGGAATCGGTGCACTTGCCGTTTCCCAAAAGCCTTCCCAGTCGGCATAACACAAGGCGCGTTCGCCCAGTTTCGTTAAGAGTTCCACCTGTAAAAGGGCCGCTAAGAGCGGAATCGCCGCGAAAAGGAGAACCGAAAGCCGTTGGAGCATCTTCGTGGAGGGGCGCCAGGGCTGAATTGTAATAGACGCCTTTAGCGGGCGCGGAGGGGTTGGGTGAGGGGCGTGTTGCTTCATCGCGGAGGTCTCTTAGGAAATCAGGGTGTTTAGGGCTTCGCGTGCCGCAGCAGCTGAGGTAAACTGGATCGCTTGCCATCCGCACCGTTGCGCCGCTTCTACATTGGGCAACATATCATCAAAGAAACAAAGCGCTTCTGGGGGCAATTGTAAACGTTGCGCCATCAAAGCGTAAATCGCAGGATCGGGTTTCACAATGTGTTCTGCCCCGGAGATAACTTCCGCGTCTGCTAATGCGCGAAACTCCGCCGCAGCACGATTAAACCACGGGATGAAGTTGGTCGGCATATTCGTCAAAATGCCAATCTTAAATCCCGCCGCCTTGAGTTCTTTCGCCCAAGCTAAAGTCTCAGGATTCGGCACCGCCCAGGAGTCGTAGTCCATCTCGGCTAAAGCGTCCAAGGTCTTCCCGTCAAGCGTCTTGCCTAAATCTTGCCCAATCAGGTGATACAATCCCTGCGCCGTCACAAAGTCCGCATCCAACATCCACCGATGCCGGCGCCAACCCGCCCAAATCTCCTCGCGACTCCACCCCGTCAGCGCCTTCGCTTTCTCCCAAAACGTCACATCATGCGCCGCAGAAATCACGCCGCCAAAATCAAATACAATACCTTTAATCGCTTTCATATCAATAGTTTAGCATAAATCACCTCTCACAAATCGTGAAACCTGCGCTCGCTGTGGATTACGTGGATTAGAGAGAAGGAGGGAAGGAGCGTATGTCAGGAGGAGCGCAGCTCCGCCCGTTCATCGGCGTAGCCGTGGTGAGTCTCTTTTCCCTTTTCTCGTGAGCACCAGTAAAAGCACATCCGCCAGGATGTGCAGCGTGCAGGACTCAGTCCTGCCGCAGGGCGTGGGGCTGCGTAAGCCCCACATCCTCTCCTTTCTCCTTCCTCCTTTCACATCATTCCTTTCTTCTTTCTTCTTACTTCTCACTCCTTTCCCCTCACTCCGTCCTTCTCTCTCTTCACTCCTCACACCTCTCTCCTTACTATTTTTACGATTTGAGAAAAAGGGTTTGACAGCGAGCCTTCTATTTTGATATTGTATGCGCACTTCAGCGGACACGTTTGATTTTGGAGAGGTGGCCGAGTGGCTGAAGGCAGCGGTTTGCTAAATCGCCGTATTCCGCGAGGGATACCGGGGGTTCGAATCCCCCCCTCTCCGCCATTTTTCGCATGAGACAGAAAAGAGAAATCCGATTCTTCGGGTTTCTTTTTTTGTTTATTGGCGTGGGGAAGGAGAAAAGAGGAAGTGAGTGGGAGAGCTCCGTGTAGGACTTTCGTAGGCATATTCCGAAATGGACGAAGCTGACGAATTGTAGGGGCATTCCTGTGTGATGAAAAATCAGTTTGAGAAGGGCGAAAACGAGCTTCATTCCATTGCAGGATTTAATCCTTCCCTTTTTCAAAATCAAAAAGGCTAATATTGAAAACAAGAAAGGCTTGTTTTGCTTTTGAAAAAGGCTAATATTGCGAAAGAATATGGTGCCATATTCCATTAGAAAATGGTACCATATTCTCCATCAATATGGTACCATTTTCTATCACAATATGGTACCATTTTCTTTCAGGGTTTCGCCCTTATTGAAAATCAAGGCAACGAAGAAGCTGCTTCAATCTCACCCTTTTTCACTTTAAATTTGGGTACCCTTTATTTTAATGTTACTTTTTCCACCCCTCCCAAAGCAAATTCACTACCTATTAATCATAGGAGCACCTGCGGTGCTGTGGATTACGTGGCTTCGTCACTGTGGATTATGGGCTTCGCCCT
>JAGCML010000251.1 GCA_017646485.1 Kiritimatiellia bacterium | reverse complement strand
GTCCTGCGGATGCTCTTCTGGTGCTCACGGGGAGGGGGCGATAGTACCACGGGTGTGGCTCTGCTCAGATGAGACAGCGGCGGGGCGGTGGCGGTGCTTCTCGTGTGGTAAGGCCCTTTTATTTAATAGGAAAGGGTGGCTTTAATTTCCAGTATCGCTCAGATGAAAAGAGAAAAAGGCTAATATCGAAAGAGATTATCATATGATTTTCAAATCGATTATCATATGATTTTCAAATCGATTATCATATGATTTTCGAATCGATTATCATATGATTTTCAAAACGAATATCATATGATTATTAAATCGATTTTCATATGATAATCTCCGTGAAGAAGGCTCTTCTTTTCTTTGGAAAAGGGTGAGATGTGGTTTGAAGAAGGGTAATCTTCTCCATGGAAAAGGGAGAGGTATGGTTTGTGGGTAGAGGTGGTGGCGCGTGGGTGCGTGCTTGGGGGAGTTTAAATTGGCGTGAAAAAGGGGGGCTCCTATACCTTATAAAAAGATTGTTTTCTATGGCATAATGTGATATTTTATCGGCGATTTTCATATGGCGTATGTTGAGATACGTTTCCCACGATGCACTCTCTTCAGTGGTTTGAAGGAGGTTGTACGGCGGGAGTGCATGAATGGAGAGAACGATGAAAGCAGGTAAGTCTGAGATTGTTGAACCGCTTGTCTTTTCGGTTTGTTTATTGGGCTTTTTCTCCCTCTTTGCGATTCCCATGGGGATGGCGAATATGCTCAACACCATGATGGAAACCGCCTATGACCTGTTGATCAAAACGTGCTTTTATCTTACGGCGATTTGCGTTTTGACAGGTGCGTTATCGGCGTTACTCGCTGAATTTGGCGTGGTGGGCGTGGTCAATCGCCTGTTGTCGTCCTTGTTGAAGCCGCTGTATGGTCTTCCGGGCGCGGCTTCGTTGGGCGTGGTAACGACGTTTCTCTCGGATAATCCTGCGATTTTGACCTTGGCGAACGATCGTGGGTTCCGTAAGTATTTCAAGAAGTACCAATTGCCCGCATTGACCAACCTCGGGACGGCCTTTGGTATGGGGTTGATTATCTGCACCTTCATGATCAGCTTGCAGGGCAAGAGTGCCACGGGTGAATCCTATGCGATGCCGGTGTTGGTCGGTTTGATTGGCGCAGTGGTGGGTTCAATTGTGAGTGTACGCATTATGTTGCACTTCACCAAGAAACTCTACGGCACAGAAGAGCCGGCTTTGCGTTCGGCATCGGAGGCAACGACCTCCTCCCATGTTGCTGCGGCCGAACGTCCGAAACAGGCGCTTTCCTCGCGTTTCCTGAATGCGATGTTAAATGGTGGTAAGAGTGGTATCAAGATGGGTGCAGCGATTGTGCCTGGGGTGTTGATTATCTGTACCCTCGTGATGATGTTGACGAATGGCCCTGATGCTGAAACAGGACAATACACTGGCGCAGCTTACGAAGGCATTCGTTTGTTGCCTTGGATTGCAGATAAGTGCGAATTCTTCCTCAAGCCGCTCTTTGGCTTCTCTTCGGGTGAAGCGATTGCGGTGCCGGTGACGGCATTGGGCGCTGCGGGTGCGGCGATTGGTTTGGTGGATGGGTTGCTGGCGAAGGGCCTCATTCACGCCAATGACATTGCCGTTTTCACGGCGATGTGTATGTGTTGGAGTGGTTACCTCTCCACGCACGTCTCTATGATGAACAGCTTGAAGTCAAATGAATTGATTGGCCGCGCCATTTTCAGTCATACGATTGGTGGTCTCTGCGCAGGTATTTCAGCGAACTGGCTCTATGTGGTGCTGAATTACTTCTTCTAAATTGCGCGAAGGGAGAGTCGCTCTCTTGTTGCGGGCGACGAGATGAAAAAACACGTTGCAGGTGGACTGCAACGTGTTTTTTATTGTTCTACGGGCTTACGTTGCCCCGTGTTCTTTTTGATGGGAGCGGCGACTTACTCCTTGGGGAGGCGACGTCGCGGATGACGCAGGTGCCAACGTTTGCTATCGGGCACAGAGTGGGAGGCGGGGAGGTGGAATTTGAAACGCATTGCCACGAGGCGAATGAGGAGAACCAAGGCGGAGATAATCCAGAAACGTCCTAAGTAGGTGATGCCTGGGACCAATTTCCAGAGGAGCACGAAGACGATGCCGCCTAAAAGGGAGGCGGTGGCATAGAAGTCACTGCGCAGTACGGTGGGAATGCGCATGACTAAGACGTCACGAATTACGCCGCCTCCCACGGCCGTGAGCACACCGCAGAGGGCGATGGCCGCCTTACCACAACCATAGAGTGCGGCTTTCTCACACCCAATCGCCGTGAAGACGCCCAATCCGACGGCGTCTAAAATGGGGATGAGATTCCAGCGGACGCTTAATCGCGGGGCAATGTAAAAGGAGCCCACGGCCATAATGGCACAAATGACGAGGTAAAACCCATCTTCAAAGGCGGCAACCGGTGTAGCGCCAATGGTGGCATCACGCATAATACCGCCCCCAACGCCAACTGCGCAGGCTAAAACACAGACGCCTAAGAAGTCCAAGTGGTGACGAAAGCCTCGTAAGGCCCCCGTAATGGCAAAGATGGCGGTTCCAAAAAGGTCTAACCCAAAGATAATCTGATCTTGATGTGCGGCGAGAAAAGAGAGTTCCATAACGACCTCCATTGCGCAAAATTATAGCATGTTCCTTTTTTACCGTTGTTTTTGGCGCATAGAAATCAAGGGGTGCTTTCGTGTGATACAAGTGACTCCGTGAGGATGAAGGGCGGTGAAAGGAATTTGAAAATCGGGAAATCAGCTGTGCATTCTTCACTCGATGGACATCCAGTGTGGCGCAGCGTTTTACACAGAACGTCAAAGGGTGGTATAATGTGTGTAATCTTTAAGGAGACAACTATGAAATGGATTAGCGTAGCAGGGATTCGCGAAGCAGAGAAGGTGACTTTCGCCCAACGCAATTTACCCTCTTACACCGCGATGTGTCGTGCTGGAGCAGCGGTGGCACGCCGTGCAGAACGTATTATGACTCGGGCTGGATTGAAACGTTGTGTGGTCTTATGTGGTCCCGGGAATAATGGGGGCGACGGCTTTGTGGCGGCACGCTGTTTGAAGATTGACGGCTTTGATGTGACGGTTTTAATGACCTGTGTGGCGGCGCGTTTGAAGGGGGATGCATCACGCGCTTGGAAGGATTTGTGCGCGGTCGGGGTGGAACCTCAAGTGTTGCCCTCGACAGAAGCATGGTTGGATAATCCCTGGGCAGATCCTGCGGTCTCTCCTCGTCGTGCGTTGATTATTGATGCGCTGTTAGGCATTGGGGCAAAAGGCGCCTCAACGGGGGCCGTTGCGGCTGCAATCCATTGGATAAATGGCACATTGCCCACGTGCCCCGTTCTTTCTGTTGATGTGCCCAGCGGTTTAGATGCCGATACTGGCGAGGCTCCAGGCGAGGTGGTGCGTGCAGATGCCACGGTCACCTTCACACGTCCGAAAATTGGGTTTGCCTCGCCTACCGCCTGTTCTTATCTCGGGGAATTGACCGTTGCAGATATTGGTATTCCCGGGGACGTGCTTGAGGCGCATGAGGTGATGCCTGAAGAAAAGGTGGAGCTAATTGCCGAACCCGAATTGCGCCACTACTTGCGTCCCGAACGTCGTTTAGACTCTCATAAGCGTAGCTATGGCCATGCCGTGGTGATTGGAGGTTCGGCCACCTATCCACACGCACCTGTACTCTCTGCCTTAGCCGCCTATCGCGCAGGATGCGGCTTGGTGACCTTAGATGTGCCCGACGCTTCACGTGCGGCAGCGGGTTATTGGGTGCCAGAAGCTATTTTCTCAAGTGCAGAGATGGACTTATTAGAAGTGGCCGCAGGATGTGATGCCATTGCGATTGGGCCAGGGATGGGGCCCTTTGATGCGGTTAAGATGGACCTCTTACAGACGCTCGTGAGCGAAGCATCGTTGCCCCGTGTCGTGGTGGATGCCGATGCCTTGACCGCTTTAGCCGCTTTGCGAAAAGAGGGTTGGGTCGCAGACAAGTCGACCTTGCGCTTGGTCTTAACGCCACACCCAGGTGAAGCCGCACGTCTATTGGGAGTGACACCGCAGGAAATCCAAAACGATCGACCTGCCGCTGCACGCGCCATCGCAGAACAGTATCACGCCATTGTCGTCTTAAAGGGACATCACACCTTAATCGCCGAACCCGGTGGCCAAGTTCAACTCTGCATGGGAGG
>JAGCML010000250.1 GCA_017646485.1 Kiritimatiellia bacterium | reverse complement strand
GGATGCTGAATTGGGACGCTACATTGTCCATGAGGCGAAGGCATTGGGCATGAAGCCGATTTTACAGGGATTCGTGGGTTTGCTGCCTCACGATTTGCCGCAATATCTCTCCAAGACCGAGTATGCTGATGCGAAATTTGTGAACCAGGGCCGTTGGGTGGATGGCTTTGTGCGTCCCACCTTGCTCTTGCCGAATAGTGAATCTTACGCAAAAATCGCGGCCATCTGGTACAAAAACCTCTTGAAGGTCTATGGTGTGGAACGCGCCGACGCCTTTGCCGGCGACCTCTTCCATGAGGGCGGCAGCACGGCTGGCGTGGATGTTACGGCCTGCGCGCGAGCGGTTCAGTCCGCCCAACAACTCGCTTCGCCGGGCGCAATCTGGGTCATTCAGGCCTGGCATGGCAATCCGCGTGCCGAACTCTTAGCAGGATTGAATCCCCACTACGCTTTGATTGAGGGCTTGGTGAAGGACCAAGTGAATGGCCAACGCTATAATCGTTCCTTTAAGGGCGTCCCGTGGGTGTGGTGTGAGTTGTTGAACTTTGGTGGTAATCACGGCCTGTATGGCGGCATGGAGATGCTGATGAAGTTGGGCGAATTGACCCAACAGTCTGGCGCTTCGACCATGGTTGGTTACGGTCTGCTCTCTGAAGGGCTTGAAACCAATCCGCTCTTCTACGAACTCTTCACCGAACGCTTCTTCATGCCGCGTGAAAAGGTGATGTCGGCGGCGGACTATGATGCGTGGTTGTCGCAGTATGCGCGCCGCCGTTACGGGATGGTCTCGCCGCGTATCTTGAATGCGTTAAAGTTGTTGTCGCGTTCGGTCTACCGTCCGAAGCGTGACCAAGAGGGATGCACGGAGAGTATTGTCTGTGCAAAGCCTTCTTGGACGGCACGTAAGGCTTCTTCGTGGGCCAGCGGTGAGGTGTACTATTCTGCTGCAGATACATTGAAGGCTGCCTTGAATTTCGCCAATGCAGCCAAGGAAAATCCCAAGCTCTTGCAGGAGGAAACCTTCCGCTATGACTTGATTGACGTCACCCGTCAGGCGCTCTCTGATCTCGCTCGTCCTTTACTCGCGCAGGGGGCTAATTCCCAAGCGAAGGCCGATTTCCTTGAAGCCATCCGTGCCACAGAGCGTGTGCTTGCATGTGATGCGCAGTGGACCTTGGCTTGGCGTGAAAAGATTGCGCGTCGCACGGGCGGTGAGGCCGCTGCTAAGGCAATTCGCCGCATGTATACCACTTGGAGTGGGCGCGGGGGCGCGTTGAATGACTATGCGCATCGTCAGTTGGCTGGACTGATGAGTGATTACTACTTGAAGCGTTGGCAGATTTTCTTTGATGCGGATGCCGCCCGCCGGAATCCTGCTGGGGAGTTGGAGGCGCTCAATACGCAGTTCTTGAATCAGGGTGTCGTGCACCCGATGCGTCCAGCTTCGCTCATGACCGAGGTGCGTGATGCCCTCTCTTTCGCAGTGCGGGTTCATAAACAATATCCCGAATCCTTTACGACCGCAACAGGTGTCCCGTGGAGTTTGAATGGCGCCACGGGCAAGGCAACGATGGAGTTCAGTGTCTCTGAGTACATTACGCGTGCTGGCACGTATGAGGTGTCTATCTTGTGGCAGTCGGGGCAACACGCCTTGCAGATTGAGGCGGTGGAACTCTTCGAGGGCAGTAAGTTCGTCGCAGAGGATCGCCACGCTGGTTACACGGGCACACGAACGCAGAATAATGTCTACACGCTGCGCGTGGACCAGTTGCGTTCGGGCTTGGAGGATTACGTCCTAAAAATCCATGGCGCTGGACATAATGGCGGTAATTCCGCAGGCATCTTCACTATTAAGTTTAAATCGGCCAACTAAGGAATACGCCCATGGCGACCGCCGCTCTGACCTTACGTATCGAACGTCTCACAGACACTGCCCAACTCCCCACCTATGCACACCCTGGTGATGCTGGCATGGATCTCTGTGCCGATGAGGCGCGCACCTTACGGCCTGGCGAACGCGCTGCCGTTTCGACGGGTTTGCGCATCGCTTTGCCGGCTGGGACGGAGGGGCAGGTGCGTCCGCGGAGTGGGCTTTCAATTAAGCATGGCATTACAGTGATTAATGCGCCAGGCACGATTGATGAGGGTTATCGCGGCGAGGTGAAGGTGTTGCTCATCAATCTCGGCCAAGAACCCTTTGAGATTACGCCTGGGATGCGCATTGCGCAGTTGGTGGTGGCGCCCGTTTTGCGTGTGCCAGTGGTTGAGGCTTGCGTGGAGGATAGCACCGAACGCGGCACTGGCGGTTTTGGTTCGACAGGGTGCTAAGAGGTCTAAGATGACACACGAACAACTTTACTCGCGCGCTTGTGCGCTGATTCCTGGTGGTGTGAATTCTCCTGTGCGTGCCTTTAATGCAGTAGGTGGCACGCCGATCTTTGTCGCTTCAGGCAAGGGCGCTGAGATTACGCTCGCGGATGGACGCACGTTGATTGACTGTTGCTGTTCGTGGGGGGCGATGATTTTGGGCCACGCGTCGCCGTTGGTGACAGAGGCTGTGACAAAGGCTGCCGCTTCTGGCACGACCTTCGGTATCGCCACGCCTGGCGAGGTGGCGTTGGCCGAACGTCTCATTGCGGCGAGTCCGCTCTTGGAGCGTGTGCGCTTGGTGAATTCTGGTACGGAAGCCGTGATGACGGCGGTGCGTCTTGCGCGCGGTGTAACAGGACGTGATTTGATTTTGAAGTGTGAGGGATGTTATCACGGCCACAGTGATAGTCTCTTGGTGAGTGCCGGCAGTGGTGTCTTAACCGCAGGGGACGGCACAGAGGTCGCCAGTGCAGGGGTGCCGGAGATTATCGCTCGCGATACTTTGGTGATTCCGTACAATGATCTCGCCGCTGCAGAACGTGCCTTTGCGGTTTATGGTGAACGCATCGCCGCGGTGATTATTGAGCCGGTGGCAGGGAATATGGGTTGCGTTTTGCCGGAGCAGGGTTATCTGAAGACTTTGGAGTCTTTGGCGCATCGTGCCGGTGCTTTGATGATTTGCGATGAGGTGATTAATGCCTTCCGTTTCCGTTATGGTCTTTACAGTGATGCGGCCGGGCTTGAGCCTGACATCATCACGATGGGGAAGGTGATTGGCGGCGGTTTCCCCTTGGCTGCAATCGGGGGAAAGGCGGAGATTATGGAGGCGTTGGCTCCGTTGGGTAAGGTCTACCAAGCGGGCACGCTTTCGGGGAATCCGGTCGCAGTGGCCGCCGCAATTGCGGTGTTGGATGAACTCAAAGCGCGTCCGCCTTATGCCACGATGGCGGCGAAGGTGGCGCGTATCACGTCTGCCTTTAATGCCACGGCTACGCGTTTGGGTGTGCCGATGCGCATTCAATCGTACGAAACGGTCTTTACGCCCTTTGCGACAGATGCTCTGCCGGTGCGGAATCTTGCCGAGGCAAAGGCGGCTGATGCAGCGCTGTATGCGCGTTTC
>JAGCML010000249.1 GCA_017646485.1 Kiritimatiellia bacterium | reverse complement strand
GTGCCCATGTGTTTGCTGTATGAATTGACTATCTGTTTAGTGCGACTGCGCGAAAAACTGAGCGCAGAAGCCACGGAGTAACAACTATGGGCTTTGAATCTGGGTCGATGACCTTTCATGCGTTTTACCTCTCTCGCGCCTTCACCCCTGCGGATATGGAACGCTTCGCCGCGCATCCCTTGCCTCCAATTAATACGCTCACAGGCGACCAACCCCTCCATGGGTGGGCGGGCCCCGCGCATGCTTTGGACGGTGATTTGACCGAAGCACACTGTTGGCGTGCCGATTGGCTCTGGTTTGCGCATGTGACGGCGCAGAAGAAGGTGCCACCGAGTTTGATGCGTGCGATGTTGATGGCCGAACTCGAGGTAGAACGTCGTGCGCGCAATGTGGAGATTTTACCTCGCGCAGCGAAGATTGAGGTGAAGGAACGCGTCACCGAGATGTTGATCCGTGATGCGCAGCCCTCCTTTGGTTCGATGGAATGCGCGGTGGATTTGCGCAATGAACGCCTCTTGGCTAGCGCGATGAATGACGCTTCCATGCAGACTTTGTGCCCGTTCTTCCGCGAAACGACGGGCTGCATGCCGGTGTTGTGTTGCCCAGAAAGTGCGGCATACCGTCTGCGCGGCTTGGATGCCAACAGCGTGGAATTGATGAATCTGACGCCCAATGAAGCCGTGGGAATCCCGCCAGAGGTGACATTAGGTACGGAGTTCTTGACTTGGCTCTTCTACCGTTGGGAGAAGGAAGATGCCACCTTCACGCTGAATGGCGAACGGTGCCAGTTAATGTTTGAAGGCCCCTTGATGTTCGCTGGCGATAAGGCACCGGGTTGCCATGAAACGGTTTTGCGTAATGGCACTCCTTTGGATACGCCAGAATTCGGCATTGCGCTCTGGAATGGTAAGAAACTCCGCCGTGCGAAGTTGACCCTCACGCGCAATGATTGGATTGTGACGGCCACAGTGGATGGTTATGACTTTGCCTTCCGTTCGTTGAAGTGCGACCCGCCGAAGAAGGCGAAGGAGGCTGACGCTGTCTCTGAATTGCCCTCTGCGAATGCCCCTGGCGCAGCACCGATGCCTGAAGCAGAGGATAGCAAGCGGAAGTTGACGACCGATGAACGTCTTGATCGCGCCGCATTCTATGTGGATGCCTTCTTGTATCTCTATGGGGAATTCTTGAAGTTGCGCGAAGATGGCGTGACTTGGCGTGGCGAACTCTCGAAGATTCGCACTTGGATTGCAGCACGTTCCGGACATACAGAGGCGTAATGCATTACGCACTACATGAGATTTTTGTCACGCTTCAGGGCGAAGGGCGCAACACGGGAAAGCCGTGTATCTTTGTGCGCTTTTCGGGATGCAATCTCGCTTGCCCATGGTGTGATACCGACTTTTCGGTAAAGATGCGCTTAGACGAAGCGCAACTCCTCAATGAAATCGCAGCACTTGGCGTGAAAAATGTCATCTTCACAGGTGGCGAACCCCTTATTCAGCCTGGCTTAACCGCCCTGGCGCAAGCACTCAAAGCGCAGGGATATTGGCTGGGTATTGAGACCAATGGCACGATTGAGCCCGAAGCCGAATTGCGAGCAGCGTTGGATTACATCGCCACCTCGCCGAAGTTGGAGGCACCCTTGGTGCTGTCGCGTGCCAATGAGGTGCGCTTGGTGACGGCCGAGGGCGTCACCGCTGACTGGTGTCGCAACGTGCGTGCGAAGGTTCAGGCCGAAGATTACTACCTTTCGCCGTGTGATTGCGGGGGCGGACTGCAGGTGCGTCCTGCGATTGAACTCCTGGGCGAACTCAATGCCGATGCGCCTTCACCGCCATGGCGGCTTTCTTTGCAAACCCATAAGTTGGCAGGTATCCCGTGAGTGTGATTGAAACGGAAACGACCTTTAATGATTGCCGTGTGGTGCGTTTGACGCCCACCGCCCCGTGTGGAACGATGGTGTGGTTTCATGGCGGCGGGTGGATGATTGAACTCGGCGAAGATGCGCTTCAATGGGGGCGCGATCTGGCTGAGCACACAGGCCTCACGGTGTTGATGCCAGATTATCCGCTGGCGCGTGCCTTTGCCTATCCGAAGTCAAACGCTTGGTGTCTTTCTTTCTGGCAACACGCCTTACAGACGGAAGCGGGCCCCATTTATTTGGGGGGCGACTCTGCTGGCGCGCATCTGGCGTTGTGTACCTTGCCCGCTGGC
>JAGCML010000248.1 GCA_017646485.1 Kiritimatiellia bacterium | reverse complement strand
GCCACCCCAGAAGGTGTTGTCTAAATCGGTAACCAATACCTTTCGAATCTGTCCTTTGAGCGCTTGGATGGACTGTAAGAGCGCCGTCGCAAGCGCCTTGGTCGCAAGCGGTGTGAGTGCAAGGCTTGCTGCGTGCCAAAGGCGCGGGTCAAAGGTGTTTGTACGACCGAACTTAGACTGAATAGCATCCAAGTCAACGAGGTAAAGATTCGGTCGGCTTTCAGCTAACGTAATGAGGGCGTGATTCCACGCTAAAATGCGGCGTTTAAGACTGCTGTGCCACGTGAGCGCAGCGGTTCCGCAACTCCCATCATCGCGTGAAACCATTGTGCAGACGATGAAGGTGTAGGGGAGCGAGAGAAAAGCCTCAGGCGATTCAGGAGATTGATCCGTAAGGGCTTCGGCACACTGCCATACAATCACGAGATCGGGAGCAAAGGTTTTCAGCTCCTCCTGAACCGCAAGGGGCGAAGTGAAGGCATAGGTCTGGAGTTCAATACTGCCTGCAGCCTGTGCAAGCAATTCGCGCTCCAAGAGTTGTGGCGCGCTATCGGTAAAAAGAGCGATACGCGGCACAACATTCATGATTGCGGTTCCATTAAAATGAAGGTATAGCAACTTCTCAGCGCTGCGACAACTGCCGCTGGATTACGTTCTTTTGCGATGGTCTCAGCTGCTGCGCGTGCGAGTTCGGCACCACGTAAGGGCGACTCCAGATGATAATTGATGCTATCTGCAATCTGCATAATGTCAGCCCCGACCAAGGTCGCATTCTGATGCGTCAAGAGCGATTGGTAAGCAGGGCAACGGGTTGCCATGATTGCGCGCCCACAGACCATCACATCCAGCAAGAGCGGCGGAGGCACTTCACCTGAACAAATGGGCAAAAAGACAAGATCTGCTTCTTCGATACAATCAACGAAATCCTGCGTATCAATTGCCTTAGGGCGAATCGTGAGCGCACCGGCGGCATGAGGGAGACGATGAACCAACCTCTGGCGGAGACGTTCGGCAGCGGTTGGTGTGCCCCCCACAAGGGTAATGCGGATGTTTTGATGCGTTAAGAGGAGCGGAAGCGCAGAACAGAAGATAGAGAGATCGGCCAACTTCTCATCATACGAAAACGCCGTTAGACGAAACTGGCGCGCAGAGGGATGTTGCCGAATGGCGAGCGGCGGGAGCAGCGTCAACGCAGGATGCGGCAAGGCTTGAATCGAGGCGATTTTACCATAGAGCCCAGACTCACGTAATTGTGTGACAGAGTAGGGCGTGTCGGTGAGGACGAGGCTAACGGAATTACGGAAACGTTGCGTCCGCCAACGTGCCCAACGAATCAAGTCATGCCCAGACGTACTTCGCCATTCAAAGACAAACTTCGTCCCAAAGAGCCACGCAATGAGCCCCCCAATACGAATCGCACGATCCGAACAATGAACGATGTCATAGCGATGTTGCAAAAAGAGGCGCATGGTGGTCAACGCCATCACAATCGTTGCCCAAATACGTCGGAACCCAATACCGTAAGGTTGGAGCGTCTGAGTAAAAGGGACCTTTGGCGTGACATAAATGTGCTCTGCCAAACCCTTTGGCCATGGATCACCACCAGGTAACGTGAGCAAATCCGCCTTAAATCCTGCTTCATTGAGTAAAGCAAGCATTTGAAAGGTGCGCCGAGCATGCGGCGTGCCCACCTTAAGAGCCTGAGAATAGAGATAAAGGACTCTGGCCATGGTGATTACAGCAAGCGAACATGAGCGCCTTGACGCTGCAGATGCATCTTACGCGTGGTCCATTTTAAGGTTAAATCCGAGGTGAAACGATTGATTTGCTTCAAGAAAGCATCATCATCATCAATCACGACGGCCACAATCGTCGGGCCAGCACCCGAGATGTAGACAGCGACAGCATCGGTTTCATCTGTGACAAAACGCATCACCTCTTCGCCCTGCGGGATGAGTTGCAGACGATATTCCTGATGAATGCGATCCTTACACCCTGCACGAATCAGACGCGGGTCGGCACGTTCCAAGCCCTCCACCAAGATGGGGACACGCGAAAGATTGTAAATACAATCTGTTAAAGTGTAAGTCTTGGGCAAAGCCGCACGCGCTGCCTCCGTAGGGACGCGCACCTCCGGCATAATCGCATAGAAACTGACGCGGTCACTAATGGGATAACGATGCCAGTAAACCAATCCATCCTCGACAATGGCTGCAACAAATCCACCCAAAATGGCAGGAGCCACGTTATCAGGGTGCCCTTCAATTTGGGTTGCCGTCCGAAGAATCTGTTCGGTATCCATAGAGAGATTACCGATGATATTGGCGGCCATGACCCCAGCTACAATACACGTCGAGCTCGACCCCAAGCCAGAGCATACGGGCAAATCGGTATCGAAGAAAATGCGAAGATTCGGCGCCAAACGACCATGTTGGGCCAAAACTTGGGTAAGGGTTTGATAGAGCAGGTTATTCTCTGCGGCAGCAAATTCGGGCAAACAACCTTCAATC
>JAGCML010000247.1 GCA_017646485.1 Kiritimatiellia bacterium | reverse complement strand
GCTCTCCAAGGAAGATTGGGATCGCCTCTATACGTGGATTGACCTCAACGTGCCGTACTATGGCACTTGGACCGAACGTGGTGCCCAGCAGCACTACATCCAGAGCCGTCGCGAATACGAAAAGCGTCTCGCCGCATTGGATTACGACCCTGAAGTTATCATCAATCCCTACACGCCTGGCACCATCGCCTTTGAAGCCCCTGCACCGCAACCGCGCAATGACGCAGAAGCCACGGCTCCGGGTTGGCCCTTCAATGGCGCACAGAAGCAGGGCAAGCGTGAAACCATCACCTTGAATGTCGGCGGCGAACAGAAGATTGAGCTCGTCAAGATTCCTGCCGGCTCCTTCGTCATGGGTTCCAATACCGAATCTCCTGCCGAAGCCCCCGCTCACGCCGTGACCATTGATAAGCCCTTCTACATGGGCGTCACAGAAGTCACCATGGGCATGATGCAGCAGTTTGATGCCACCTTTGAAAACGGCGTCTATGATATGCACTACAAAGATCAGGTGCGTCGCGGTTACTTCGTCAATGACCCCGCCTTCCCCGCCATCCGTGTCAGCTATGACAAGGCCGTCGCCTTCTGCGAATGGCTCTCTAAGAAGACAGGTAAGAAGGTGCGTCTCCCCACCGAAGCCGAATGGGAATACGCTTGCCGTGCTGGCACGGACACGCCCATGAACTATGGTGACTTCAATACCGACTTCGCACCGCATGCCAACTTGGCAGACGTCACCTTGAAGCGTCTCGCCGTACACGGCATCGACCCGCAGCCGATTCGCAACCCTGATAAGTTCTGGGACTACGAACTCAAGGATGCCCGTTTCTATGACACCGTCCTCCACCTCGCAAAGGTTGGCTCCTACGCTCCCAACGCCTTCGGCTTGAAGGATATGCATGGTAACGTGGCCGAATGGACCAGTTCGCCCTTCGTCGGTTACCCCGGCGCTGCAGCAAGCGAAGCCTTTGATCCTAAATTGCGCGTAATCCGTGGCGGCTCTTGGTATCAACGCCAGCATCGCGCCACCTCGGCATGGCGTTGGGGTTATCCTTCCTGGCAGCGTCCCTACAATGTCGGCTTCCGTATCGTTGTAGAAGACTAAGCCAAACAAAACATAAAACAAAAACAACCGGTGGCCCCTCCAAAGCCGCCGGTTGCTTTTTTATTAGACAAACAATGCATCGAGCCTCTTCTTCTCAGCCTCCTTTGCCACCTCTGCCATCGCTTGTTTTATTCAATAACCCCTATCCCTTCGCACCGCGACACCCTGAAAGCACACACGAAAACGAACCCGAAAAACCTAACACACAAATAAGAAAAGCCGCACGGCAATAAAATCCACGCGACAGATAAAAAGCCCAAACGGCAATAAGAAAAGCCTGACTCCTTTTCGGAATCAGGCTTTGGGAAAACCCGGCAACGTGCTACTCTCCCACCAGCGAACCTGGCAGTACCCTCGCCGATGAGGCTCTTCACTTCCGTGTTCGGAATGGGAACGGGTGTTACATCCTCTCTATGGCCACCGGACAAGTGATTCAACCTTCGCACTTGCGAAATTGAATGGCGCGTAGTTTACCATAATTTTCTCCGTGTGATTTATCTTTTTTCGCTATTTTCTATTTTTTTACATTTAGTTGATTGAAAAAGGAAGCGGGCAGGTAGAACGAAATTGCCTGTCCACTTATTTTTCAATCAACAGCAATATTCGAAGGACGCCTTTATTAAAAAAGGTTCAAGTCCCATGTATGTGGGTATCCGCGAGCGCCTCATCTAAAGAACAGGGACGCACCTTTAGATGAGCCCCTCTGCGCTTCCATCAAACATCCGCTCACGAATGATAGGGAGACCCACACCAAGGGGCCGCTAACGCGGGGCAGACAACGTGCCACTCAAAAATTCATCATTCGCCATTACACTAAAGCCCCAAAGGGGCGGCAGAGCACAACGTGCTAATAAAAAATTCGTCATTCATCATTCATCATTAAACTAACGCCCCCACTTATGCGCGAAGAGCCCCTTAGTCAATATAAAGATCAAGCTCTCCATCTTCACACTTTATTAAACGATAGCCAGTGTATCCAGGAGTGACATAGACTATATGTGCAACTTTCCCTGTCGCAGCAAAGAAAGTAATCCACCCTCTTTGATTCTCAAAACAATAAAAATACCGAATATACCAAACACCAGAATTACAATAGAAATCAGATGACGATTTTTTACCGATTCGTTTAATTACATCATCATAATCATCTCCAACTTTAACTTGATTAAAGACTTTCCAGTAATCTCCTATAAATGTTGCTCGACATTCAGACCAAGTGTCATTTAGTGAAATATAAAAAAGATTCTTTAATGTCTTACTTTGGTCCAATTCTATCGCTAAACAATATTCTTCCCCACTATTGTTTACTTGAACCAAACGTAAATTATCGCGGTTAATGAAATTTAATTCTTGTATAATCATCGGCGACCTCCAGAGTGAATGATCACCTGAAAGTAATTTCCCATTAACAGTTTCCAAGATTTCATCCTCTGTCATTCCTATTTTCAAATTAAACGAATTTGAAAAAGAATTGCTAAATAAACAACAGATTAGGAAAAATAAAGAGATAAACTTCATACTCATAAATAAATCCCTTCTACAAAATAATCTCCACCGTAATGTGTCAAATAAAAAGTGCACCGAAGAAGCGGTAAAGGATTGAAGATGTGTGAGTTAAGTGTGTCATTGATATGTGCACCGAAGGAGAGGCGTTCTATGGGGAAAGGACGGCACCAAAAGGTGCATAATCGTAGTGTGCTGCGATGCCATTGCGGGTTTCAAAATGGACAAGTTCGGATACATTCTTATTGCCGTCACAAGTGTAGAAGAATTTATAACCTGTGCCACGTTGAGTAAAGAGCGGTCGCGTCGCCACAGGTTCAGTTGGATCCCACACGAAGAGGTTTATCTGCGAATTATTGTTTAATGCGTCTACCTTTTGCAT
>JAGCML010000246.1 GCA_017646485.1 Kiritimatiellia bacterium | reverse complement strand
TTCAATGATGTTCTTTAAGTGTAATGTTCAATTCGCCACCCTGGAGCAGTTCCTGATGCGTGATGCGGAGTGATTTTAGCGAACGTTGGTTCAGCTTAACCTCTTTGATGAAGGGAGCCTCTTGAGGATCGCGATTGGTGCGGATGGTAATATCCCCATGAGGCGTATCAATGCGAATGCAGGGGAATTGTGGGGTCGTCAGGGTGAAAGTGGGAGCTCCTGGAGTGTCGGGGTAAATCCCCATCATGGAGAACAGCGCCCATGCCGAAAGTGTGCCGGCATCGTCATTCCCTGGCAATCCATTGGGGGCGTTGTGGTAGCAACTGTCTAAGAGGTGCTTGACGATTTTTTGTGTGCGCCACTCTTCGCCCTTAAACCTGCTGAATATATAGGGGTAGGCAATGTCGGGCTCGTTCGCAGGGTCGTAATGCCCCGCGTCGAATACCTCCTGCAGGCTATTAATATAGTTGCGCTTACCGCCCATCAGCCGCACTAATCCCTCCACATCGTGCGTGGCTGAGAAGGTGTAGGCATAAGCCGACCCTTCGTGGAACCCCGGGACGTTCTCAAAGTGCTTCCCCACCGAGGCGTCAAAGTGAGTCAGGAAGGCACCCTCCGACGTGCGTGGACACAAAGCCCCGATGTCCTGATTGAAGTAATGGCGGTAATTTTTCGAACGCGCTTCAAATTCGCTTGCCAACTCCTGCTGGTGCAAGGCTTTCGCCAATTGTGCAATGGCAAAATCCGCCTGACAATATTCCAGCGTGTGGGATACGGAATTATCGCCCGAAAGGTCGGTGGGTAGGTAGTAGAGGGGGATGTACCCGCGCTCTATGTAGGGGGTGATGTCGGGGCGTATGGGATTCTCATGCCCTGACGTGTTTGCAGATTTCAGCATGCCCTCTAAGGCTGTCGTCACGTCAAAATCTCGCAATCCGCGCAACCAGCTGTCGGCAATGACCACCGCTGCGGGGTCGCCCGCCATCGTGTAGGTCTCCCTGCCAAAAAGCTCCCACCGTGGCAACCACCCGCTCTCTGCATACATCCCCACGAGGGAGCGCACCATGTCCGTTTGGCGCTCGGGATATACCAACGTGAGCAGTTGGTGCAGGTTGCGGTAGGTGTCCCAAAGCGAAAAGACGCTGTACCGCTGCCCCTCAGTCTTCCCTACGCCGCCTTGCCCCATTAAGCGATACTCGCCGTTGATGTCGCTAAACAAGCTGGGGTGAATCAGAGCGTGATACAGGGCGGTGTAGAAGGTCTTACGCCGCTCCGCAGTCCCCCCCTCAATGCGTATGCGTGAAAGGTCGTCGCTCCATAACTGGCGCGCCTTCGCGTGGACTTCGGCAAAGCCGTCCGTCGCCTGCTCCGCCTCTAAGTTCATGCGCGCATTCTCGCAGGACACGAACGAAACGCCCATGCGCACTACGACGGTATCGCCCGCCTGCAGATCGTTGTAGGTGAAGTAACAACCGATGTCGTCGCCCCCCAATGCCTCAATGCTGTGGGCATACAGCTTGTACGCGTCCGTCCCGCGCCAAGCCTTTTCTACTCCCTCCATCGCGGGCTCGCGTTTCCAAAAACCACTTTCCGAGGGGGTGCCACTCACGCGCATGACGAAGTACAGCGGAAATACGGCGTCGCGGGTGTAGCAGAAGGTGCCCAACATCTTGCAACCCTCCACCTCGGTATCGCTCACCCTCCTTACCCACGCTCCGCTTTCGTTCGTGAGCCCCTCGCCAAGGTTCAGCAGGAGGTGACCCTCGCTCTGGGGAAACGTGTAGCGCTCACACGAAGAGCGCGGAGTGGCAGTG
>JAGCML010000245.1 GCA_017646485.1 Kiritimatiellia bacterium | reverse complement strand
TGTCCTATGTGTCCCACCTTCTTCGCCGTAGTCAGTCGGGTCTGCCCAGTCATACTGCGGCACGGGCTTGCCTTCCTTGCCGTACTTTACACTCAAAGCATAGTGCGCTTCTTGGCCTATCATTGCGAGTAGTTGCTCTAAAATAACGAAGCGTTTTGATTTAAAAAGCGGTATACTATTTGTGATTGCTACGTTTTTCTCTTTGACTATGTTCTACCCCCTTCTTTTACTATGACGACTCACACTTCTACACCTCCTACGCCTGGCTTCTTTTATGGCATCCGCGCCCTCTTTCGTGGAATTGGGCTCTTTTGGACTCATCCGCGGTGGTGGGGATGGGCGTTGCTCCCTACAATTGCAATTATCATTCTTTCGGCTTTCACATGGAAAGGGCTTGTTTTACTCTTCCACGAAGTCTTCAAATTGCGCCTGGTTGTTGCCACCGTTCTATCTTATGCAATCACCTTAGGCGGACTTTATCTGCTTTTTCCCGTGCTCTACGAATCTCTCGGCGGACTCTTTTTTGACGGACTGACTGCGCGCGTTTACCGCGACATTCTTCAGAAAACGTTTGAACCACGCCCCTTTCGAAGCAGTGTTCAGTATACGCTTCATGCGCTGGGGTACAGTTGCTGTACGCTCCTTTTGTCGATTCCGTTGCTTTTTATTTTTCTGATTCCATGGGTGGGGATTCCGCTTTGGTCCATCATTTTTGGGTATCGTTTTGGAGTCTCCTACCTCTTCTCGGGCGGGTTAATGCGCGGGGAAACGGCTAAGGAAACGCGAGCTTGGGCGAGCACCCATCGAAAGGCAATCGCAGGGTTCGGCATTTCGGCCTACCTAATTCTTTCCTGTTTTCCCATCATAGGGTTGCTCTTCGTGCCCTGTTTTGTGGTGGCGGCAGTCTGCGTTCGCGAACACATTCCGAACAAATCCGCTACACCTCTCCCCGTTAAAAAGGATTCCTAAATAGCCGCTTTTTCCACCCCTAAAGGCGTACTTTTGAGCCCCTTTTCAATTGAACATTTTCACCCAGGCTTCAATTTCACCCAAAGACTTCAAGAAGTTCTTGCATTTATTTAATGTAATGCATCAAATATGTGCTATACTAAATGAGTAATTGATTCTTACGGAGGCGAAACATGATTAATGTTGGTATCGTTGGTTGCGGCTATGTTGGTGGCGCATTGAAGGTTTGGTTGGAAGAAAACAATCCTAATGTGAATGTGCTCGTCAGCGATCCGCCGAAGGGAATGAATGATGATTTGAGCACTGCGGACATTATCTTCTTGTCGATTCATGTCCCCACAGAAGATGACGGCACGCAGGACTTGACCTTGATGACGGACATCATTAAGGGTTTGCCGAAGGTGCCGATTTTTGTTCGCACCACCATTCTTCCTGGCACGTCTGAACGTCTCTCCAAGGAGACCGATCACGCTGTCTACTTCATGCCTGAATTCTTGACCGAACGCACCCACGTGGAAGACTTCAAGAAGCAGCCCATGGTCTTCACTGGCGAATTGGATCTCTTGACGCAAATCTTCATCGGCAAGACCTTCTGCTACATGACCTCCTTGGAAGCAGAAATCACCAAGTATGCCCACAATGTCTTTGGTGCAGTGAAGGTGACCTACTTCAACGCAATCGCAGACTATTGCCGTCGCCACGGCGCAGAATACAAGCGCGTCCATGCAGGCTGCCTCCTCTCGGGTTACATCAATGAAACCCACACGCACGTACCGGGGCCTGATGGCAAGTTTGGTTATGGCGGCAAGTGCTTCCCCAAGGATGTGAATGCCTTTGCTGAATTGACCAAGGATATTCCTTTGGGCAAGTTGCTCGCCCCCTTGCATGAATTGAATGTGGGCTTCCGCGGCTTCGAAGAAAAAATCTAAGTAGATCACGAGGCTAACGCCTCTGTAGATTACGCACCTATGGTGCTGTGGATTACGAGGCTAACGCCTCTGTGGATTACGCACCTACGGTGCTGTGGATTAGAAGGATATGGCAATGCAAACGTCACGCTATCAGAATTTAAAAGTCTGGCAACGTGGCATGGATCTCGCAGAGGCTATTTATCAGCGGGCAAAAGAATTGCCTGCAGAAGAAAAATATGCACTTGGAGATCAGATTCGTCGTGCAGCGGTTTCAATACCTTCCAATATCGCAGAGGGTTATGCACGTCAATCTACGCGTGAATTTGCGCATTTTCTTGCGATTGCTAGAGGCTCATTGGCAGAGTTGGAGACGCAAATTTTACTTTGTGGTCGTATTCATTATTTAAATGAGCAGGTGGTTAACGAGTTGCTTAAAATGATTGGTGAGTTGCAACGTATGCTTGCAAATTTATCCACCAAACTGACAATAGAGACGAATTAACAAATCCACAGATGCATAGCATCGTAATCCACAGGGCCGTCAGGCCCGTAATCCACAGCGAAGCGGATATATGCGCCCGAGCACGACGTGCTGGGAAATCCACAGCGAGCA
>JAGCML010000244.1 GCA_017646485.1 Kiritimatiellia bacterium | reverse complement strand
ATTAAAAATTTTTCATTTTTGGCTCGTAGAAGAGTTCTACGCCTGAAGCAGTCTCTCGATAAAAGACCTACATCTTTGCGATAAAGGGGAAAGGTGAACGCTTGACACAGCTATGCTCCATCACGAAGGCGGCGCGTTGGCTTAACACATGACGCAATTGTGCCATCATTTGCAAAGCCAAGAGGCGCAAGAGGTCAAGTGGCAAGGGCAACGTTGTACGATGCGGAATGAGGGTCGCTTTCACGGGCAATGCTTGGAGACGAGCCTCCCATTGTGCCGCCTCTTCTACGGTACGCGTAATGATGGTAAGGCGAGGATAAGCTTGCGCTAAGGCCTCAAGCGTCATGCTTTGTGGCGGGCTCCAGGGCAATTCATCGCGTAAAAGGAGTTCACCGGTTCGTGCGTGTTTAAAACCGAGTGCCATAAGGCGTGCGATGGACTTGCGTCCATGCATCCAATAAAAACACTGTTGCACACGGCGCAAGGTGCGAGCGATTGGCAAGGTCTTGGGCAGATGGCGTTGCAAACTCCAGAGATAATTGCGCACATCGTAGTAAACAATCCAGTCAATGGGCTTACTCTCAATTTCTGGATGATGAATCGTCGAGGCGGCCGTAACAAAGAGTCGATAACCCGCTCGGCCGACACGGCAACACCATTCCCAGTCATCGCAATGGATAAAAATGGGCTCAAAGGGCCCCGCCTCACGGATTACATCAGGGCGCGTGAGAAGTGAGGTGGCCGCCATGTAACGTACAGGATAGGTTTTGGATTCGATTGTATCAATCGTTTTACCAATGTAATACGATTGATAGCGACCCGTGTACGGACACAGCTGTCCGCCAGCGGAGGTAATGATTTCGCGATGAATCATGCCGAGCTGAATGCTCCCCAATGCCCCCACGCGCACACCCTCAGCCTCAAGACGAACATATTCCTTCAGCAAGCCAGGCAGGGTCTGTGGATTCAGCTCTACATCATCATCCAAAAGCCAAACAAAATCACACGGCATCTCTGCGGCACGTTGCATTCCCTCACGAAATGCCCCTGCGCCACCCAGATTTTTCTCCAAACGTATAATCTGACAATCCCTGCCAGAGAGCGTAGCCAGTTCATTTGAGAGGCGGGGTGAATTCCCGTTATCAATTACTAAACACGTAAACGAAACGTTTACAGGGGTGTGCTGACGCAAAAATGCGACAATGTTCATCGCATCCAGGCGACCAAAAACAGGAAGAATAATTACGATATGCATCTGTTTCATCTCTTCCCCTACGCCATCAAAGCTGCGTGTAATACTGCGGCGGCTCGCTCTGCGGCATGACCATCGTCATACGAACCACAGGCTGCTAAGTGCGCTTCAAGACGTTGGCGATGTTGCTCCAAGTCAAAGGATAAGACCTGCTGCTCCAACGCATCATTCGTTATACAAATCGGACAAGGCCACTGTTCAGGCGGCAACGCAAAAGCGCGTTCATGTTCACGATAAGCTTCAAGGTCTGTTGCGTAGATGAAGGACGGGCGTTTCGTCAACGCAAAATCCCACAAGCACGAAGAGTAATCGGTGATTAATGCATCAGACGCCGCAAGGAGTTCACTCATATCTTCATAAGCTGAAACATCAATGGCATCCTTAAATGCCGTCGTTTCAGTAATGAAGTAATGCGCACGATAGAGGAACTTCCATGTGCCGCCAAAGCGCTTTCCGAGGGCCCATAAGAGGCGTTCGACATCTAATGCAAAACCATGCGCCACCTTATCCTCGCGGAAGGTCGGTGCATAAAGCACAATCTTATCCGTTGAAGCCAGACCGTATTGCCGACGAATCGCATCGTAAATTGGGCGCATATCCGTGAAAAAGAGGTCATTGCGTGCCATTCCAAAGGGATGAAAGACCTCTGGTGAAAAGTCAAAAGAGGCACACACATCTTCAGTAAAGAAGCGACTTCCAGAGAAGTAGTGATGAGGTTGAGGATTTGCGGCATGAAAGTTTTTACGCTGCGCAGGATGTTCAAAAACGCAGTATTTCGGCCCAATATGCTTGTAATTCATACCGCCATGCCAGGCATTAACCAACACTTGTCCGCGACGCAACCGCACCGTCGCCGGCAAGGCATCACTGATGAGAATCGCCTTTGATGTGAACTGATGCCACCAGTGACGGAGAGCATTCAACTTCACCACGCGAATGCCACGTTGTTGCAAAGAAGCCACGGCCTCTGGGTAAGCAGTAACCCACACAATTTGCACGTCGGGATATGTGTTTAAAAGCGCTTCAACAATGTATTTAAGGTTGCATCCATAGCCTCGCCGTGCATGCAAATAAACGGTCAATTTATTACGAACAAGAGGCAGGAAGCAGCAGAAGCGTTGGATAAAGCGTATACCTCTCGCCCCCCACAAGCGAAGATTCGCACGAAGCGAAAGTCTCAACCTTTGGCTCATATCCGTTAACATGCTACGAGGGAGATCCGCCATTACCAACACACCATTTCCGTTTAAGCCGACGGACAATCCTCAAAGAGTGCCTCAAACGCCCTGACATTCTCTTGATTATAGGCCTCATAATCCACGTGCATCGGCTTTATTTCACCATTGAGCAATTGTTGCATGCCCTGGTGAAGACCCTCTTCATTATTGTCAACCAAGGTTCCACCATTGGCTTGCATAAAGAGGCGTGGCCCAACAATATCCGTTGAAATCACAGGAAGACCTAAAATATCCGCTTCTGCAAGCACTAAGCCAAAGCCTTCATAGAATGAGCTCAACACAAAACCATCACACGCCTTCACAAATGGGAATGGATTACTCACCTTACAGATTAAGACCACCTGATCTTGTAACCCTTGTGCAATGACATGGT
>JAGCML010000243.1 GCA_017646485.1 Kiritimatiellia bacterium | reverse complement strand
CCAGGAAGAGCATCCGCAGGATGCGAAGCGTGCAGGACTCAGTCCTGCCTGAGGGGTGTGGGGGCGAAGGCAGCCCCCACTCCTTCTTTCTTCTTACTCCGCTTCTCCGATTATAAAAACACGACAAGGACGGTGGGGCCGTCCTTTTCGTATGATGATTCAGCTGAGTATGGCGGAATTAGAGGGCCATTTGAGCAGCGAGGCCGATGTAGTCAGCGGGCGTCATGGCGCGGAGGCGGTCCTTATCGGCTTCAGGGATTTCGAGGGTGCCGATGAAGTCACGGATGGATTCGGCAGTCATGGCGTTGCCACGGGTGAGCGCCTTCAACTTTTCGTAAGCATTGGGCACACCATAACGGCGCATGACGGTCTGAATGGGTTCAGCGAGCACTTCCCATGCGTGATCAAGATCAGCGGCGAGTTCGGCTTCATTGGGGCTCATGCGGCCCAAGCCACGCTTGGTGGAAGCAACAGCGATGAGCGAATAAGCGAAGCCTGCGCCGATGTTACGAATTGCGGTGGAGTCCGTGAGGTCGCGCTGCATACGGCTGACCGGGAGCTTACGAGCCAAATGACCGAGGATTGCCTCTGCAAGACCCAAGTTACCTTCGGAGTTTTCGAAGTCGATGGGGTTGATCTTGTGCGGCATGGTGGAGGAACCCACTTCGCCTGCGACGACCTTCTGCTTGAGGTACTTCATGGAGACGTACATCCAGATATCGCGGTCCAAATCGAAGAGGATACGATTCCAACGCTGGAGTGCGTCGAAGAGTTCAGCCATGCCATCGTGGCTTTCGATCTGCGTGGTGTAGGGATTCTGGCTGAGACCAAAACCTTCAATCACGCGCTTTGAGAGCGCGGGCCAGTCCACATCGGGAGCTGCGGAAGTGTGTGCATTGTAGTTGCCCACTGCGCCATTCATCTTCGCGGGGAGAACGATGGCATCAATCTGAGCGGCCTGACGACGCAAACGGTGCACGAAAACAGCGAGTTCCTTACCGAGCGTAGTGGGGCTAGCGGGCTGACCATGGGTGTGAGCGAGCATCGGGAGGGCGATGGTATCATTAGCCATCGTCTTGAGGGCTTCGGTGAGGGATTCCTGTTCGGCACGAAGCACGGCCAAACCATCGCGCAACTGCAACGCATGAGACATGTTATTAATGTCTTCAGAAGTGCAAGCGAAGTGGATAAATTCGCTCAAGTGAGCGCAGTCTGCAGGAAGCTTTTCACGGATGAGGTATTCCACAGCCTTCACGTCATGACGTGTGGTCGCTTCGATATCCTTCACGCGCTGAGCATCTGCGAGGGAGAAATCATCTGCAATAGCCTGAATGGCGGCACGCTGAGCATCCGTAAGCACGCCAGTTTCGGGCAAACCGGGTTCATCGCAGAGGGCGAGCAACCATGCGATTTCGACCTGTACACGACGCTTGATGAGGCCGAATTCAGAGAAAACGGCGCGCAAGGGCGCGGTCTTATCTGCATAACGCCCATCGATGGGGCTAACGGCGGTAAGAGAGGAGAGTTCCATGGAGATACCTTTCGGTTGGGAGGGTTATAGGAATTAGGCCTTTTTGGTACGACGTTCAGCGAAGGCCTTCGCGGCTTTTTGTTGCTTTGCACGAGCGGGGAAGGTCTTTTCGGTTTCGATTTCGCGCAATTTTTCGAACAGTTTCACCTGGTCCTTGGTGAGCGACTGAGGCGTTTCTGCGATGAGGACGATGTGCAAATCACCTGCGGGATGACGTCCGATGGCGCAAACACCCTGACCACGCAAACGTTGCACCGAGCCATTCGGGGTGCCCGGCTTAATCTTCAAGGTGCCAGTGCCATTCGGCGTTTCCACAGGAATTTCACCACCGAGAGCGAGCATCACAGGAGAGACGCTCAAACGCAAGATGAGATCCTGGCCGTCACGTTCGAAGAGATCGCTATCAGCAACCGAGCAACGCAGATAGAGGTCGCCACGCGGGCCATTGTTATCGCCGGCATTGCCCTTGCCTGGCACGCGCACACTCATGCCATCTGCGATACCCGCAGGCACGGTGACCGTAACCGATTCATCCGAGGCAATCTTGCCATCGCCACGGCACTTGCGGCAAGGCTTTTCCACCACGGTGCCACTGCCCTGACAAACTGGGCAGGTTTGCTGGAACATTCCGAAGAAACCGCCGCGCTGTTGCACCACACCCGAACCGCCGCAGTGCTTACACGTCGAACGCTTCGAGCCGGCCTCT
>JAGCML010000027.1 GCA_017646485.1 Kiritimatiellia bacterium | reverse complement strand
CCATCGGGAAGTTTGCTTCCGTGAAGGGAATGGCGTAATAACGCACGCCTGCAGTGTGACTCGAGGGAGCCTCTGTCGGCAGGGCCGTTTCATTAAAGGAGGCGAGTTCCGTACCTGTGATTGTCTTTTCGTCAACAGCAAATTCAATTACAGTGTTCAACTGGAAGTCGGCCTTATTACTCGAACCCAAGATGGTCGAATCAAAGACGGATGCCAACTTGTTCTCCACTTCAACCTTAACAATCACATAAGGCGATTTGCCCTCTGCCGAGGTATCATTCAAGTCACGAATCGTCAAATCGCTAATACCGAATTCATAAGCCATCAGCAGGTCGCTCTCATCCTCCGACCCTGCCACAGGAGCAAAGGTCCAGATATTGGAGAAGCAACGGAAGGCATTACCAATCTCAGCAGCATTCAAGGCATAGTAGGAGTCTACCTTCTGCTTCGTCGGGTCCTGCGCATCAGGAATCATCTGCACCATCGTGCGACCATCGGCCTTCGTCAAGCGAGCCACGTTATAACCCTGATAGTAACGGATGAGAATCGATTCAATCGTGGGGTCGTAAACGTTCGCAACGCTTGTGTCGAAATCAACGTTTTCGTCGGAAGGCGGTGCTGGCACCGGCACACCAGGTGCGTAGACGACATAGTGCGACTGACAGACATCGGACGATTTGCATTTGTCATGGTTCACACCGACGTCCCAACGCTTTTTATCGGGTGTCGTGGCATAGAGACGGCGACGCACTTCAGCGCGCGCAGATTCATCCATAATGTGGAAGAGGACATTCTCACTCTCTACATTTTCAGGCAAGGCCACATTCACGTCTGCGACCATACTGCCGTCCACCACAATTTTACGAATCGTCATTCCCATGCAGTCGGACAACTGTGCACCCGTGTTCAAACGCAAGACACCGCCAATCGTGCCCGTACCGCTCAAGGTCTGCCCCGAGGGAATACACGCAATGACGTCTTCGGGGTTGGCATAGTGGTTGGGTTCAAGCGAAGCGTCTGCTGCCACATACAAGCCCTTGTGACCAATCGCCGCATCAAGGTGTTGCTCTGCGTTCAAGGCGTCATCCGAGAAGGACTTTGTACCGACACGCAAGATGCCTTCTTCCACGCGCACAGGGCCCGTCACGGAGGGCGGCGTGGGCGAACGGAAGGCCATGATGCCCGAGCCAATCTTCGTTAAGCCAAGTGTACCACCCGTTTCGGTGTGGTCAACGAGGTTTGCCGTGTAGCAAATCCAGCGTTCATTACCCGCGGAGTTGAGCGTAAGGATAGCATTCTGATTCGTCGGTCCTTCAATGGCGGCGACGGTGAAGTTACAACGATGCGTGTTGTCCACACCATCAGCCTGACCATAACCGTGCAGCGTCGCCGCCGTGCCGGCCAACTTCACGTTTTCAGAGAAGACCACGCCATTGGCTTCGGAATCTTCACCTGCAGCGCGGAAACGGAAGATGGCGCCTTCACCCATCGTGAGCGACTTTGCCCAAAGGTGATTGGATTCGCCAACCTGTTCCAAAATCGCGCCATCGGCAATCACGAGGTTGGTATCGCGCAATTCAAAGCTATGCTGGAAGGTGTTTAACGTGCCATGCGCTTCCAAGGTGGCGATGGAGTCATTCACCAGCGGACGACTAAAGGTGCGATCCTTAAAGGCATAGGTGCCTGTGGTGTGACCGTGAATCAAGGCTGGCTCCAACGGCGTAAGCGTGGGCGTGCCATCGGTATTTCCATTCAGCTTTTCACCAATATCTTCCAAGCGCACCGAGGTAATCAACTGCTTAGAGATCACCATCGTGCCATTACCCGAGGTGGTGAGCATCTTCAGGGTCGGCACGGGTTCTGCTTCCGCTGCGCCCGATTCCACGTGTAGGGTTGCCACAAGGCGACTTGCTTCGGTCGGGATGCTGTTATTTGCATGAATCTTCCACGTTCCGGTCGGCACGCGAATCTGGAAGGCGATGGCGTTATCCACGTCGGATTGCGTTGCAGGAGCAGGCGCGGGCTTGACTTCACTATCGCCATTGTAACCATAACGATACCACGGCAAGCCCTTTGCATTATCCGCTGTATACGCCTTAAAGAAGTCGCGGATATCATTGATTCCTGTATTGGCCAAATTCAAATAGAGACGACCCGGAACCTGACGAATCTCTGCCAAAAGACCCGCTACGGTGCCGCCAGGGTTGGAGTCTTCACCATAGACGGAGTTTGTAACATCGCTCACAATCCAGTTGGCGTCAGCATCAAAGACGGGCACCCAAACGTAATCCGAGACTTGACCATTGGTATTGGGTTGCGTAATGGCTGTATTACCCACGACATTACCGCGACCTTCAATCGGGCCCGTGAGATGCAAGAAGTCCGTTTCCTCTTCTTCTCGCCCACGAATTAAGGAGTAGTCCGCGTGCAATTCCAAGGTCGCAGGCACGAGGGTGCCACCTTCTGCGACGGATTCGGTTGTCCAGCCCGTCTCATCCCACGCAGACCAACTGGAGTCGGAGTCAACAGAATACGATGGCTCCCAAACGTTTGACCAGGTGATGTTGTTCTTGTTATTGCCCAAGCCCGACTGCGTCTGCGTGATTGTGCGCGTTGCCGTCATGACTTCGGTACCTGTTGTCGTAGGAACGCCGCCCACGAGAACACTAGCCAAACGAGAGAACTGCACCACACCTGCGGATGGTGCAAAGGTGGCTGCCACATCGCCACCAGTAAAGTTACGACGATAGAGGCGCGTCTGCGTGACGGTGCGCGTCTTCTGCCACCTTACCTTCGAGATAGAGGTCGCGCCACTTTCTGCGCCAATATCCACCTCGTCAGAGACAGGCTCTGGCGTGCCGCCCACCTTTTCATCTTCATCAACCGAACGGCGACCATGCACACCGAGAGAGCTATGCGGGTTGTCATACGCGTCTGCATCACAAGCTGCCTGTGAATGAATTGTATCACCGCCACCACCGACGAACTTAATCGTACCGTAGCGCCAATCGGCCCCAATCTTTTCCGTCATCCACGCTTGCTCGTTTTGGTTCTGAAGGGTGAGTTCGTCACCAATGGGTTTCAATGTCAGACGCGCTGTTTTTGTGTCGTCGTCTGTGTGAGGCAACACATTGAGGGCGGAGTAGAAGCGGTTGGCCGAGAGGAAGCCATTTGGAGCGTCCTTTTCGGTATTAATCTTCAGGGTGCGCTCACCCTTCACGAAGAGACGAATTTCCGAGCCTTCAGCAGGGCGTGCTACACCTTCCGAGGGGCGTGCTTCACCTTCTTCACCTTCTTCACCTTCAGTGATGGGCACCCACGCGGTGCCACTCCATTTTTTACGCTCCCACGCGGTGCCACTCCATTCTTCGCGGAACCAAGGCTTTGTATCGGCATCTTCCCAGAGACCATCTGCTTCCACTTCACGAACATAACGCACATCTTGGTAGACTGGCGGGGCTTCTTCAGCCAAAGCGGCCATTGCATTCGCCGTCAAAGCACCCTTGTAGAAGCGAATGTAGTCCACATAACCACCATCGTCAGGTTCTGCTGCTTCAAGGTTGAGCAAGTCACCTGTGTTAGAGGAACCAGAGAGGATTTGTCCCACTTGCAAACCACCGGTTGCGAGGCCGACCCAATTCTCGGGGAGCGTGTACTCGGTTAAGAGGCCGCCATCCAAGTAAACGGCAAGTGTCGTCCCATCGCACACGGCTGAAATCACGTGGGGGATGTCAGAGATATCTGCAATCGTTGCCGTTGCAACCTCGACCAATTGGTCTGCGGCCCAAACGTTCTTTTCCGCGATAGACTTATCAACGGCAAGATAGAGCACAATCGGGATGGGGCCTGAGGCAGGAACATTGTGGCCTGTTGCCAAAATCAAGGCGTCACCTTCGGCGATGTCTGGATTACCATACGCACCACCGCAGGAGGAGCTGAGGGCCAAAATGGTGGTG
>JAGCML010000242.1 GCA_017646485.1 Kiritimatiellia bacterium | reverse complement strand
GGCGGGGATGATTGTCTATCCTTAGCCTATTTGAGATGCAGTCCGTAGACTGCTTGTCTATCTCTCATGGTCTATTTCTTATTGTCTATTGTTTTCTTGTTTATCGGCGGCTTTAGCTTTATCCAGGGTTTTTCTCATGTCTTTTGTAGAGGCGCATTTTGGGGTATTTCCTGCCGTCGTCAGGGCGCATATGCGGGGTGTCCCCGTCGTTTGTTGGCCGTGTTTGTCGCTATTTTCCCGCGAGCACCAGTAAAAGCACATCCGCCAGGATGTGCAGCGTGCAGGACTCAGTCCTGCCGCAGGGCGTGGGGCTGCGTAAGCCACACATCTTCTCCTTTCTCCCCTCCTTTCTTCTCACACATCCCTCCTTACTCCTCACTTCTCTCTCCTTACTCACCTCAGACTCCTCCCTCCTCTCTCCTCTTTTTTAAGGGAGGGGGTGTGTGGTTAAATGGTGAAGGGAAAGGGGGTGATTTGGGAGGAGGAAAGGGGCGGAGGCGAAGGCATTTTTTCAGTGAGGGGTGAAAAAAGGGTAAAAAAAGGTCATTTTAGGCTGCTTTTTTTCTCTTTTCCGTGAATCGTGACTTGCAGAGAGATGAATTGCTTGCTATTATAGAAAGCAGATAATTATCTTCTCGTTTCAGAAAGGAGCCATCAATGGTTCGGAATATGATGTTAGCAACGGTGTTCGGCGTACTGCTGAGCGCGACCGCGGTTTATGCTCAGGATGCAGGCGAAGAAAAGGCGATTCGCTTTGAGCCTTCGGTGCAGATCTTGGGGCTTGAGAATGGTGGCTTAACGGTTTTGAAGCCTGGTGCAGAGGCTCCAGTGAATGCGATTCCGTACAAGGCTTATCCCTATGGCTCTAAGTTCGTATTAGCTGACGGTGTGAAGTGCCGCTTGCGCTTCTCTGATTTGTCTTATGCGATTGTGAAGGGCCCGGCAAAGTTCATGCCCACGGCGACTGATGCGTATCAGAAGGTGGCATTGGATGTGGAAAAGGGCGATGTGAACTTCTCCATTGATGATCGTGCCTTGCAGGGGCAGTTCACGGTGATTACGCCGATGGGCTCGTTCACCTCTTTAAAGGGTGGCTCCCGCTTGCGCGTGGGTGAAATCTCTGAAGAGGGTGAGATTGACGACGACGATTTCTCCTTCCGCGTGATGAGCGGCTCTGCTGTGTTCAGCGGTTTGCACTATGCGATGAACGACATGTCGCAGGCAAACGCCTTCCGTTCTGCGGACTCGGTGGTGACCACTGCTACGGGCAAGGAATTCCGCGATACACGCATTGTGGGCGTTTCGGGTGAAGTGAAGACTGCGTTGCCGATGGGCGGCGAAGCGATGTCGGATCTCTCCGTGAATCCCGGTACCATTGTGAAGATTACGCGTGCGCGCCAGCCGGGTTCCAACAACTGGGTGGTCTCCGTATTGACCCTTTACGCCAACGGCTTGGCACAGAACTACTTCTGCTATGTGGAAGGTCGCAGCCAGGAATATGCCACTGGCGAATTGGTCGGTGAATTGTTGCCCGAAGAAGATGAAGAAGGCGACGGCGAAGAAGGCGAAGACGGTGAAGATGTTGACGCTGACGCTTCCGACGAAGGTATGGATGATTTTGGTGACGACGAGCTGCTCTAAGGAGGAGCCGTCTTCTTTTGACCGTGAATAAAACTAATAATAAATAGAATAGACCTGAAATGTTTATTTATCACTTCTCTCGTTTGATTAAAAGCAAGTTATTGTGGGGCTTCTTGGCCCTTTTGATGGTCTTTGCATTTGTGGTAATGGATTCTTGCACTGGCTCGGTGCAACAAGACACCTCCGCGGGTTACATTGGGGACACCGCCATCTCTCGTAAGATTTTAGAGGATGCCGCCCAGACCGCACCCGTCTTCAATAGTCAGGGTTCCTTCTATCTCCCTGTACGCAGCCAGTATTTCGGCGCAACGATTCGCGACGGCGCAATGGATTCTGAAGATTGGAATGCACGTCGTCGTCAGAACTGGAAGATTGTCGCCGCACGTGAAGTCGCACTTCGTAATGGCCTCAAGATGAGCCGCAAGGGTGGCAACCGCGTGTTGGAAACGATGTTCGCTGATGCCAATGGCGTTTTCAACCCCAATCGTTACCGCGCCTTCTTGGCCGCTAACCAGTATTCGAACCCCGCCCTCTTTGAAAAGATGTTCGCTGAAACGTGGTTGCCCGCTCAGGCTGTGACCATGGGCGTCTTCAACGCAGTGGGTTGGGTCTCGCCGATGGAAGTGGAATTCGCCCTCGAAACGAATTACGATACCACCACCGCTTATGCCGCCTCCCTCAAGAACACCATCGCAATGGATTCCATCGCCGTGGCAGATGAAGAGTTGAAGAAGTGGTATGACGCACATCAGGAAGATTATCGCCTCCCCGAACAGCGCGTTTTGGCTTATGTGGAACTCACCGCTGACAAGTTCGCAGAAAAGATCGTTGTTGAAGACATGGATGCCATGCAGTACTATGACGACAACAATGAAGAATTCATGGGCACCGGCACCAACGCTACCACCGTGCTTCCTTTTGAAGAAGTGAAGGATAAGGCAATTGAAAAGGTGAAGGCTCGTCGCGCACTCGAAGACGCGCTCCTCTTCGCCAACGAAACCCTCGTCGCTGAAGCTCAGGCCAAGTCTTTCGCTGAAGCCGCTAAGGCGCATGGCGAAATCAAGTCGGCCACCGTTCGCGCAGATCGCCCCGTCGGCTTCCAGAACGCTCAGGATGTTGTGGCTGCAGCTTTCGAAATGGATATCGAAGAGACCCCGCTCAACGCCATCGCTGGTACTGACCGCGTCTATCTCGTCAATCTCGAAAAGGTCATCCCCACCGCAATCGCTCCTTTCGAAGAGGTGAAGGATCGTGTCCTCGCCGCTGTGCGCCGTGACCGCATGGATGCTCTCTTGAAGGAAAAGGGCGCAACGGTTCGCAATGCGATCGCAGCTGAACTCGCAAAGGGTTCCGCATTTGATGCCGCCGTGGCCGCTTGCCAGATTGAAGGCCTCACCGCGACCACCGGCATGACCTTCGTTCTTAATGATGCCGCTCGCCTCGATATCCCTCACCGCGCTGAAGTGCTCGATGCCGCCGAAACCCTCGGCACCCAGAAGCTCTCTGAGGTAATCGTCTCTGCTTCCGATGAAATCGTCATCGTCTATGTGGCTGATCGTAAG
>JAGCML010000241.1 GCA_017646485.1 Kiritimatiellia bacterium | reverse complement strand
TGCGAAGTAAACCGTGCCGTAACCCGGTGCTTCAGGGCGAATAAGCGAACCGCCGAAAGGACGACCCTTACCCGTGAGCACGCCCACGAATTCGTTACGAAGGCGCTTGTACTGACCGAAGAGGTAACCCACTTCACGAGCACCCACGCCGATGTCGCTAGCAGGAACGTCGGTGTCGGCACCGATGTGCTTAGCGAGTTCGGTCATGAAGCTCTGGCAGAAGCGCATCACTTCATTATCGGACTTGCCCTTGGGGTTGAAGTCAGAGCCGCCCTTACCGCCGCCCATAGGAAGGGTGGTCAAGGAGTTCTTAAAGGTCTGTTCAAAACCGAGGAACTTCAAACCGCCCATGGTCACAGAGGGGTGGAAGCGGAGGCCGCCTTTGTAAGGACCGATGGCAGAGTTGAACTGCACACGGAAACCACGGTTGACACGGTAGTTGCCCTGATCGTCAATCCACGGCACACGGAACTGCACAACGCGTTCGGGTTCAACGATGCGTTCAAGAATAGCGTTCTTTTCGTATTTGGGATTAGCTTCGATAACGGCTTCAAGCGATTCAAGCACTTCGGTAACAGCTTGAATGAATTCCTTTTCATGACCATTCTTTGCGATGGTTTCTTCAAGGACGCGGGCGACATATGGATTCATGTTGTTTGCCTTTCGCTATGGAATTTCAAATGCTTCTATAAAAAATGAATAGAAACCGGTGCAGTATTTTAGCAAGTCACTTTTTCACACGCAAACGAAAAATTATTTTTTTATCAATTTTCTTTACGTGTTTTGCTCAATCATTGGGGGAGTTGAGTTGTTTTTGAGCCATTTGATGGGGGTGCTTTGCTGTAGGCTCGTGCGGTAGAGGTGCGTTTGATGAAATGAAAAATAGCCAATCTGCGAGGATTCCTGCGTAGTGTTTAATCGTAGGACAATCATGAAAAAGGGTTTATGTCTTAAGAGGCCTCTGTTATAATGGTAATCACTTATGGAGCGTCACATTCTTCACATTGACATGGATGCCTTTTATGCTGCGATTGAACAACGGGATCACCCGGAGTGGCGCGGCAAGCCTGTCATTGTGGGGTCGCCTCCTGATAAACGAGGCGTGGTATCAACGTGTTCCTATGAGGCACGACGCTTTGGTGTAAGATCTGCGATGGCTTCGCGAGAGGCCTTTGAACGTTGTCCAGAGGGCATCTTTGTTAAGCCGCGGATGGAACACTATGGTGCGGTGAGCCAATCGGTATTTACTATTTTCAATGAGATTACGCCCTTGGTCGAGGGATTAAGTGTCGACGAGGCCTTTTTAGATGTAACCCATGTGCAGCGCCTATGGGGCACCCCGACAGAGATTGCGCAATTGATTAAGACGCGCATTAAGCATGAACTGGGATTGACGTGTAGTGTCGGGATTGCCACCAATAAATCACTTGCGAAGATTGCCAGTGAAGAACGGAAGCCTGATGGTCTCTTTGAGGTGCCGAGAGAACAGCAAGCGATGTTGACGTGGTTGGGACAGAAGCCGCTTAAAGTGTTGTGGGGAGTTGGTCCGAAGTGTGCCACGCTTTTAGAACGAGCGGGGTTAAAGACGGTGCGTGACTTGCAGTCTGTTAATCCGGGTACATTGGGTCAAATCCTAACGCCTTTACTTGCCGAACACCTGCTTGCGCTCGCATTTGGAAAAGATGTACGCCCAGTTGTGACAGAGCACGTTGAGAAAAGTTATTCTCGTGAGCACACCTATCCAGAAGACACGCTTGATGGAGAGGATTTACGACGCCAGTTATGGGAAATCGCAAAAGACGTTGGGAGGCGCTTGCGTGAGGCAAGTCTTTGGGCACGAACTGCACGCATAAAGATTCGTTACACAGGCTTTCGAACGGTAACGCGTCAACAGACGTTGGCCTTTCCTGTTTGTGATGATTTTGCCCTGCGTGATGCTGCGTGGCAACTCTTTGATGCGCATTTAGAACCCGGCATTCCAGTGCGATTGATTGGCTTTGGGGCAGAAAATCTGACGTCTTCACCCTCACCTTATGATGAAGATGATCTCTTTGCGAATCAAGTCGATTGCGCGCATCCACGGATGAAAGAGG
>JAGCML010000240.1 GCA_017646485.1 Kiritimatiellia bacterium | reverse complement strand
GTTTCACGCGCCTTAAGGACGGGCCCCGTATCCATACCTTCGTCCATCAACATTGCCGAAACCCCTGTCACGCGGTCACCTGCAAGTAAGGCGGCATGAATTGGAGAGGCGCCACGATAGCGCGGCAACAACGAAAGATGGATGTTAATGCACCCCATGGTCGGGATATCCAAGAGGCGTCGACTCAAAAATTGTCCATAGGCTACCACCACAATCACATCGGGCAACCACGCTGCAATCTGCGCCAAACTATCTTCCGCATTCACCTTAGCCGGCGTTAAACACGGAATGCCAGCCTTATCTACAAAGGCCTTACAGGCGCAGGGACGCAACCGCTTATTACGACCCGCTGGTTTATCGGGTTGCGTCACGCATCCCACCAATTGAATCGTATCCGTTTCACGCGCCAATCGCTCTAACATCACGGCAGACAAATCTGCCGATCCCATAAATACAACACGGATTCGCTCCATTACAATACTCCTTTCTTCGGCCCGTAACGTCGCATGAGGCGAAGAAAAATCTCTGCTACCGGCGGATCTTGTTCAATCAACTGAGCTGCCCCACATTGTACCGCAGCTCGCATACATTCATAGGCTTGAGCCTCATTCCCGGCTTCATAGTAGTAAAGCGCGGTGCCAAGCCAAACCGTTCCAGATTGAGGATAAACGCGAAGTCCTGTCTGGAACATCGAGAAAGCCAGTTCTTGATTACCAAAGGTCTGGGCCAGTCCAGCGGAAGCCACCAATTCAGCTTCGGTAAAGGTTGCCCAAACAGCCTCCGGCACGCGTTTTAAAAAGAGATATGCCGTCTCATACGCACGGAGACGTTGCAGGGCAATGCACCCATCTCGCGCCGCACGGGCGGTGAGCGTCTCTTCTGCAGCAAGTGTTTCCCAATAGGCGATGGCCTCTTTTTTCATCCCTAAGGTTTCGCAGACCTCGGCCAATTCACACACTTCCGCAAGCGTAATATCGCCCGCGGAGGCAACCGTTGTGAGCTGCACGAAGCGTTGGTAGGCGGTAGACAATTCGGCTAAGCGCATCTCTAAGTGACGTGCTCGCACATTACTCTCGTCGCTCACGAGATAACGCCGAATCAAACGATGCGCCTCCGCAAAACGCCCTGTGGGCAGATAGGTCTCACGAATGGTTCTAAAAATCGCATCGGATGAAACCGGATAAAGGCGTTGGGCATCCCAAAAGGCGCGTTCAGCCTGCTGGGGCAAACCGCGCGTCGAGTACACCCCTGCAATGGAGGAGCGCAACTTCGAAAAGCTCTTCTTCGCAGCGAAGTCACGCCGATAGGCCGCACGCGAGGTCAGCCTACGCGCCATCCAATCCCAGAAGTCGGCATCCTGCACCGCCACCGCAGTCAAATCCACCTCTGACTCGCGGTGCAATCGCATTGCGAGTCCAGCCGGTGCTAAATGCCCCTTCATCCAATCCATCGCATAGCTCTCTTCAAGGTAAAAAGCGTGCGAATTCCGTTCGAAAATCTGACGCGAGAGGTCTTCATTAATGTCCATCACTGCGGCCGACCCCGTAATGCGCATCTTACCATTCTCTTCGACAATTTGACCCGCCGTTTGACGTTTGCCTGCCTGCACTTCATCCACATAATCTGTAAATGCGGTGCGCACTTGATCGGCCGTGGGCAACCATAAGGTCTGCCCATACAAGTCGCGGATCACGTTCATGTATGTCGGATCGGCTAAGGCATTTTGTGTTAAAACAAAGAGGTCTGAACGAAATCCTGCCGCATGCACCATGTAGGTCGGCACAACACGTCCCGGATCGGTTCCCCCAAAGAGCACCGCCCCCTGCTCCATCGGTGGTGGCCAGAAGGGATCTGGAAGGGGTTCTTCATCGGGAGACAACTCCGCTGTAATCGTGGGAGCGCCCCCTAACATGTAAGCGCCAAACTGCCAACCAAAGTCATGCCCACACTGTTCAGCCGCCCCCATGCGATGAAGTAATTGTTCGCTC
>JAGCML010000239.1 GCA_017646485.1 Kiritimatiellia bacterium | reverse complement strand
GGTGGGGGAAGCTCCTCCTTCAAGTGCCTTTCGGCGCTTTAACGTATTTCTTCGGTGCTTGGCTTTTCCGTTTGGCGCCACTTTGCGAGATGGCGCGAATGGTGGGACCAACGCTTCGTACGCGTGCCCCAACGCGCCTTCAACCGCTTGTGAATGGCATCTTAAATCGTTTCGACTGATTCGTGTATGAAGTCCTTAAGCGTCAAGCGTGTAGCGCATGTATTGCCAGATATGATGCCTTTCTTGTCGGGCACATTCGCACGCTTGATTCTGCGTCACTTCCCGGATGTGACCTTCTTTTTACAGAGTTACTATACTCAGGGGAGTGAACAGACTGCTCGCGAACAGAATCAGGCATGGCTTAAGGATGTGCCGAATTATTGTACGTGCCTTCCCTTTCCTTTTTGGAGACAGGTGCAAGCCAAATTGCCAAGGTGCGTGTGTTCTTTTTTTGCAGTCTTTACGCCTGATCGGTCGATTTATTCCTTAATTCAGCTTTTACTAGGACCACGAAAGATTATCTTTCATGGGTATGCACTCAACTTTGCCTCATTACTCCTCTTGCGCCTTTGTGGAAAACAGATGTCGCTCATCTATTGGGGTGGTGAGGTGAAGGGAAGAGGGAAGCCTTCGGATATCATCCTAAAATGGCAATATTGTTGCTATCAAACAATCTTTGTCTTGATGTCGCCAGAGATTAAGTATTTTAAGGCATTAGGTTGTCGAAAGGTAGAACTCCTGCCGTATCCTTGTCGGAGAACGGCGATGGACTCATTTGATGAAGCCGTATTTGACACTGCGCAAGCGAATCGGTCAGTGTTGCTTGGGAATAGCGTTCACCATCGAGAGGAGTATCGTGAAGTTTTGGACCAGTTCACGCCCTCTGAATGGTCGCGGGTGACTTGTATGCTCAATTATGGTCGCGAAGACGAAGTGGCTCAGACCCAAGACTTCATCACGCACTATCAGGCGTTGTATAAGGATGTCTTTTATCCGTGGACAACGATGTTGCCGTATGACGACTACTTAAAGGAAATCGCACAGTATCCCTTTTATGTTTATGCAGGTCGTCTTCAAGGTGGGTTAGGGGCGATTTACGCTTCGATTCGTCAGGGGAAGACATTGTTCTTGCGTGGGAATAACCTTGCTTGGGTGCGCGAACTTGGGTGCGTTGCCCATGACATTGATCAAATCACCGATTGGTCCTATGACAATCTTAAGCGCCTTCAACTGACCAAGGAACAAGCGCTTGCCAATTGGTATGCGCTCTATGAGGCCTTTTCTACACGTTTTTCTGAAGAAAATTGGGCAAGGCGCTTGAGCGAGTAGGTTCAAAGATGTTTCACGAGTGGCTAGTGGCGAGTGACGAGTGGGAATTTAAACCACGAAACACACGAAACACGCGAAAAGGGGGCGGCTGCGCCGCAGGACGATGGGTGGGGCGGTGCCCAATTAAGAATGATGAATGATGAATGATGAATGAGCGGCTGCGCCGCAGGACTGCCAGCGTGGTTTTTAGCGCAAGGACGCAAGGTCTTGTTCCGTCGAGCAACTCGGACGCTAGGAAGATTCTGCTTCGCAGTCTCTCCCCCGAGTATGCCGACG
>JAGCML010000238.1 GCA_017646485.1 Kiritimatiellia bacterium | reverse complement strand
GTTGCTCCTGTGAAGCAATCTGCAAAACCTGCAAAGAAGCCGGTCGAACAAAAGGCTGAACCTGCGAAAAAGCCTGCTCCCGCAAAGAAGCCCGTGGCAAAGAAGGTTGAACCCGCGAAGACGCCGGAATCGCCGAAGAAGGTGGAGACCACCACAAAGTCTAAGAAGCCTACGGCAACACCTAAGACTGCCGAAAAGGTGAAGGCAGAACCCGTTGAAACGAAGGTTCCGAGCACAAAAAAGCCTACCAACAACGCAGAGAAGTCAACTAAAGCAACGAAGGGTGGGAAGGATAATGCGACCGACAAGCCTGTTGCAACAGGTATGCGAGCAACTTCTCCTCTGACACCGAAGTATCCTGTGTTGCGTCCTAAAGGCGATCATAAGAAGAGTGCTTCGGTTCGTCATATCACACGCACGCCCTTCAAGGATGCCGACTTGGAAGAATTTAAGCGTCGTTTGCTTGAAGAGCGTGACCGGAAGATTAAGTTGCAGAACTCAATGTCTGCAGATGCCTTGAGCCGTCCGGACGAAGAGAATGTGGAAGAGGATGGCACCAATTCCGCAAATCGTGCTGATATGTTGAATCGTGCTGAAGAAACGCGTAAGAGCCTCTTGGCAATTGATGATGCATTACGTGCGATTGAGAATAAGACCTATGGCATTTGCGCTGTTTGTAAGTGTGCCATTACACGCGAACGTCTGCGTGCAGCACCTTTCGCAATTCGTTGCGTAAAGTGTAAGGAAGAATGGGAACGTCAAGTGAAGGCTTCAAAGCGTTCGATGAATCTGTGAACCAAGTCTTCTTCCTAAAAAGAACCCCGTCTCATTTGAGGCGGGGCTTTTTATTTCACGCAAGCGTTTAGACTAAGCAATAACAAAAAGGTAATTTACTATAGTGTTATTCCGTAGCAAGCAGTTTTTGCAATTCACGCTCGGTTAACAAGCATTCAATATTGCCGACCCCTAAGCGTTCGCATCCCATTTCCAGGTAAGTTTCGGCATCTTTTCGAGTACGAATACCGCCAGATGCTTTAACCTTGATTTTACCTTTTGCGGCAGTCAGCATCGTTTGAACCGCTTCAATCGTGGCCCCCTGCGTGGAGAAACCTGTTGACGTTTTAACAAACGCTGCGCCAGCCTTAATTGCACACTGCACCCCTTTACGAATTTCGGCTGGGGTGAGGAGGGCGGTTTCAAGAATAACTTTTACAGGATTGGGCCAAACTGCCGTGACCACAGCGTGGATTTCATCCGTTACGCCTTCAGTATCTCCATCCTTTAAAGCAGAGATATTGATAACCATGTCAATCTCTTCTGCACCGTGCGCTACAGCCATTTGAGCCTCAAGTGCTTTCAATGCAGGAAGGGTATTACCATGCGGGAACCCCACGACTGCAACAACGATAGTATCGCAATCAGCCAGTGATTCCGCCGTGAATTTCACATCACAACTCTTCACACAAAGGCAGCCGACTCCAAGTTCACGACATTTTTCTGCGGCATGATGGATATCAAGCATTGATGCTTCGGGTTTCAAGATTGCGTAATCTAAGGTTTTTAAAAGTGCTTTTGCGGTCATGAGCGGAGAACTCCTTTCTTGTCAAGCTTTGTCAGATTCATTACGACTGCAACCGGGTGGGCTGGAGACGCATTGACATCACATGGGCTGCACCAGGTTGGAGCGTAATTTCACCTCCAGTATGGTGCGGATTGGCGGGTTCCACACAACGGAAGGGACGCGGCCCACCTAACGAAACATCAGCGAGACCGCAGTCCCATGCGGGATGCCAGACGCCGACAGCCGAGGAATCTTCTGCAGTCCGTGCCACCATACGATCCAGCTCGGGGTCACTACG
>JAGCML010000237.1 GCA_017646485.1 Kiritimatiellia bacterium | reverse complement strand
CTGCCTCGCGTATATAAGCTTTTCCGTCTTCGACTACAAATATATTATAACCGTTGCCTGTGTTTATCCTGATCTCTACGTCTTCGGATAACGAATATCTGCCGATTTCTTCACCGCCGAGGGTTACGACGGCATAAGCGCCTTCCTTTTCGCCTAAAACAACAGGGGTACGGCCAAAGAGGTCACGCACCGCATACAGAATGCCGTTTGAAGAAAGGAGTAAGATAGAAGCAGAGCCTTCGATTCGCGTTTGTGCGTAACGAAGGCCCTCTTCGAAGGAATCTTTCGTGTTAATCAAAACAGCAATGACTTCTACCGCATTGATTTCACCATTTTTACCCAATTCGCAGAAGTGCGTATTGCGCTGTTCTTCGAGTTCAGCCACAATCTCTGCGAGGTTGGTCACGAGCCCCACCACCACTAACGAGTACATTCCTAAATGAGAACGCACTAAGAGGGGTTGGTCATCATGATCACTAATAACACCAAAGCCATAATTGGGATTCAATCCCGCAAAACGCGTAGCAGCACGCTCAAAACATGTACGAAATTGGGTATTCTGAATGTTATGAATCGAACGATGAAACGTATTGCCCGCAAAAAATGCCATACCACCGCGTACTGTGCCCATGTGCGAATGGTAATCTGTTCCAAAATATACGTCGGAAACACAGCCCTGCTGTGCTACGACTCCAAAAAATCCGCCCATAACTGCTCCCTATAATGAACAAATGAACGTTGCTAATTCTAACATATTTTCACTCTTTCTGCTCAAATTGCCATCTCTTCTCTGTTGAAAATTAGCATTTTATGGCTCAGAAAGGGCGACAAATCTGATTTCATAAAGGTGCGCTGTCGCCCTTATTCTCTGCAATCTGCGAGAGAGAACGCATTTGCAAGGCGACACAACATTATATTGATAAGCACTGATGGGCGACAGGCGAACACTGAAAATATCAGGCCCTTTACCTCTTATACACATCACACCTTTGAGGTGAGGCGCCCCTCTCGCAATACATGAACTTCCCCCTCGGGCATAACACGAATAACAGCTGACGCCTGCCCATCCGCTAATCGCCCCCCATCAAGCATCAGATCGACAGCCTCCTGAATCTCTTCTGGCACACAATCCAACGAGGTTGCCGGTGGTTCTCCGCTAAAGTTCACACTCGTCGCACGCAGATAACCGCCACAGGCCTCAATCAATTTAGAAAGTAAGGAACAGTCTGGCACACGAAATCCCTCCGTTGCCCCCGAGGCTGTTTCTAAGACAAGCGTTAAGGCGCCAGGCCAATAGGTGGCATAATGTTGCGCAGTGGGTGTCTTTAGCGCACCTGTGCGCTGAACATCTTCTATTGAAGCTGCCAGCAACTGAAAAGGTTTCGCCGCATCGCGCGCCTTCATCTGGCGGATTCGTTCCAACGCATCAGGAAAATCAGGATGGCAAACCAGTCCATAAACCGTATCCGTCGGCACAATCAAAACGCCCCCACGCTTCAAAAGCGCGACCGCTTCTGAAAGAACATCTGCTGTAAATAATCGTGTCTGCGTCATGATCTATCTCACCTCAAGCGTTATTTCAAATAAAGGATAGTATAGCGCGAATCGCAGAAAGACGCATTTATTATTTTCAATAAAAAATTTCCCTTCCCCTGAAAACACCTACACCTTTTCAAATATCCCATTGAAAATCAATATCTTAATCAACAGAAACCAAAACACTTAAAAAAGAACAAAAAGAGTTTTTCTTGCTTAAAATCCGTTTTTTTGCTATATAGTAAAAGGAAAGCGAATCAATGAAGGAGCTTCCTATGATGAATGAGTATTTAACACGTTTTATGGATCAATTTCCTTTCGAAGGATTGACGTACGATGACGTGACGCTCGTAACGCAGTATGCCGATTTCTTGCCGGATGAAACCTCTCTTAAGACGCGTCTGACGAGCCGTATTGAAATGAACATTCCGTTCATTTCCGCAGCAATGGACACCGTCACCGAAGCACCCATGGCAATCGCCATGGCACTCGCTGGTGGTATTGGTGTGATTCACAAAAACCTCACCGAAGAAGAACAAGCGGCTCAGGTAGCTCGCGTGAAGCACTACTTGAATGGTTTGATCGAACGTCCAATCTGCTTCCATGCAAACGAAGAAGTGGGCTATTTGCTCGCTGAAAAGCGTCGTCGCGGGTTGAAGTTCGGTGGTTTCCCCATTTTGGACGACCAGGATCGTTTGGTCGGCATGGTGGCTGGCGCAGATATCCGTTATAGCAATCGCACGACGGACAAGCTCGCCGACATTATGACGAAGGCAACCGTGACCGCTGCCCCCGGCACCTCCCTTGAAGAAGCTTATCAGATCATGCGTCAGCACAAGATTGGTAAGTTGCCGCTTCTTGATCAGGATGGCAAGTTGACGGGTCTCTACTCCTTCTCTGACGTCCAGCAGTTGATTGAAAACAAGAATCCGCACTACAATCGCGACTCCAAGCACCGTTTGCGCGTTTCGGCTTCGGTCTCTGGCGGCACGGGCGACTACCAGCGCATGGAACGTTTGGCCGCAGAAGAAGTGGACGTTGTGGTGGTGGACTCTGCACACGGTCACACCAAGGGTATCATTGACATGGTGAAGTGGATTGTCAAGAACTACCCTGAAATTGACGTTATCGCCGGTAATATCGCTACCTCGGAAGCCGCCATCGCATTGCGCGATGCTGGTGCACATGCGGTAAAGGTGGGCATCGGCCCGGGTTCGATCTGCACCACACGCGTGGTGTGCGGCGTGGGCATCCCGCAGTTGACGGCAATCTACAACGCACGCAAGGCGTTGCAGGGTTCTATCCCTGTGATTGGCGACGGCGGCATCAAGCTCTCGGGCGACGTGCCGAAGGCAATCGTGGCAGGTGCAGACAGCGTGATGTTGGGTTCGGTCCTCGCAGGTACAGAAGAATCCCCTGGCGAAAAGATCATCAGCGGTGGTCGTCAGTATGTGGCTTATCGTGGCATGGGTTCGCTCGGTGCGCTTAAGAATGGTAAGGGTTCGCGTGCACGTTACTTCCAGGATAATGAAGCTGAAGACGACTTGGTGCCTCAGGGCATTGAAGGCATGGTCCCCTACTCTGGTCCAGCCCATCGCATCATGACGCAGTTCTGCGGTGGCTTGAGCGCATCGCTCGGCTATTGCGGTTGCCGCACGATTACCGAACTCCAGGAAAAGGGCAAGTTCTATCGCGTGACGGCAAATGGTGTTCGTGAAGCTCACCCGCACGATATCACCATTACGAAGGAAGCACCGAACTACCGCACCTAATTCGCAGTATTACCGTTTGCCGCGAGGTTTCTTAACCTTTCGGCAAACGGAAAATTCCACATTCTTTACCCCTTAAAAGGCTTTCACGATGTCTGAGCAACCTTTATCGCTTGAAGAGGCAGCTGCCCGTATTAAAGTCAAGCCAGCCATTCCCTCCACGCCCAATACACCCATCCTTGAAGTCGAAGACCTCAACACCTGGTTTCCGATTAAGAAGGGCATTTTTGCGCGCACTGCAGGTTATGTGAAAGCCGTTAATGGCGTCACCTTCTCCATGAAGCCAGGTGAAACACTCGGCGTCGTGGGTGAATCTGGATGTGGTAAGAGTACGCTTTCTCGTACCATTCTGCGCTTGGAAAAGGCTCACAGTGGCTCTGTCCGCTTCATGGGAAACGATGTCTTTTCGATGAAGGGCGAAGCGCTTCAGCAGTATCGTCGTGACATGCAAGTGGTCTTCCAAGATCCACATGCCACCTTAAATCCGCGCCACTCCATTTTGGACATCCTGACCGAAGGAATGCTTGTGCACGGCTTGATTAAGCCCAATGAAGCACAGGATGTCGCCGCGCAACTTTTGCAAGACGTGGGGTTGCAACCCGATGCAATGCATCGTTATCCACACGCCTTCTCTGGTGGTCAGCGTCAGCGTATCTGCATCGCACGCGCATTGGCCCTTAAGCCGAAGATGATTATCTGCGACGAAGCCGTCTCTGCACTCGACCTTTCAATCCGTGCTCAGGTGCTCAACCTCTTAATGGAATTGAAGGAAAAGTATAGCTTGGCCTACCTCTTCATCACCCATGACATTGGTGTGGTTGAACATATCGCCGACAACATCATTGTGATGTACAAGGGTGAAATTGTTGAGCGCGGTGCTGCAACTGATGTCTTGCTCAATCCCCAAGAAGCCTATACGCAGCGTCTAATCGCTGCAGTTCCACGTGTGGGTTAAATTCATCCTCAAGAAGACCCGCTGCGGCGGGTCTTTTTTCTAACTATCGCCATGCAACATCGCGTCACGCTCTCCATTAATCTTTCGGTACTTTCGGAAAATTATCGTTCCGTCTGCAACATTGCCGCCCCCTGCACGGTCATGCCCGTCCTAAAGGCAAATGCCTATGGTCTGGGCGTTGCTCCAATCGCACGCGCTTTAGTGGAAGCTGGCGCCCCCAGAATAGCGGTTGCAGAACCCTTTGAGGCGTTGCAACTCCTCAATTTAGGCGTACCAATCCAGATTTTGAGCGGCATTCTGCCAGACGAAATGGCTGAAATGATT
>JAGCML010000236.1 GCA_017646485.1 Kiritimatiellia bacterium | reverse complement strand
TGAAGTCGCTTGGCGATGCGCGCCTCTTGCTCACTAATGGCACAGGTGCCATGGGTCAAATTCGTCTCAAGTGGGGTGACATCCGTTCTCAGTACGACTGCTTGTTAGCACTCAACCGCCACGCATCCGTTCCAGATGATCGTCAAATCTTCTTCACGCGTTGCCGTGCATGGGTCGTCTGCAATGGTTTTAGCGCACCTTTAGCGGGTCCATGCTTAGAACATGTCACCATCGCCCCAGATGGTTCTGCAGCAGAATGGCGTTTTGCTGCGCCATGTGGTATGGGTCGTCGCGTCCCCATTTCCTTGCGCGTCGCTTTGGAACCTGGTAAGAACCGCGTTGTACTGCGTTTCCGTCGTGATAAAGCCTCCAAGCCGTGGCGTGACCCCGATGTTTCGATCGGCTTAATCCTCCGTCCAGACATTGAATGGCGCAATTTCCATTGCAAGACAAAGGCCTACACTGGCCCAGAAACCGCTTGGCCAAAGGCATTAACCAATCTTCCCAACGGCTTTGGTTTCCGTCCCGAACGTGGCATGGAGCTCTCCATGGTCATGCCGAAGGCTGATTGGAATCCTGAAGCCGAATGGACTTATAGCGTTGCTCACCCAGAAGAAGCCGCACGTGGCCAAGAAGCCGCAAGCGACCTCTGGAGCCCGGGTTGGTTCCACATTGAATTGAACCGTGGCGAAGAAGCCGTCCTCACTGCTGGCGTTCCTTCCACACGCACACCTCGTATTCCGGCCCTCACACGTACGCTCCCCTCTGCACCTATTTCGCTCCGCGAAGGGATGGCGCAAGCATTGCGCAACTACATCGTTCGCCGTGACGAACACAAGACCGTCATTGCAGGCTATCCTTGGTTCTTAGACTGGGGTCGTGACACCCTCATCTTCTTGCGTGGTGTCGTCGCTGCAAAGGATTGGGATACCGTCTTTGACACGCTCACCGAGTTTGGTCGCTTTGAAAAGGGTGGCACCATCCCCAATATGATTCGTGGTGAAGATGATGCCAACCGCGAGACGGTGGATGCACCGCTTTGGTTTGCGGTCATTGTCGATGATATGATTGCTGCGCATGGCGCAGAAAAGGTCCTATCGCACACCTGTGGCAAAAATAGAACCTTGCGAGACATCTTGGTGAGTATCGCAGAGAACTACGTCAAGGGCACCGTAAACGGCATTAAGGCAGATCCTGAAACTGGCTTAATTTGGGCGCCTCACCACTACACATGGATGGATACCAATTATCCTGCCGGTACGCCACGCAATGGTTACTCGGTTGAAATTCAGGCCCTTTGGGTGCGCTTGCTTGATCTCCTCGGACGTGAAGTCGCCCCGAAGTGGAAGCGTTTAGCGTCAAAGGTGCGCCGAAACTTTGCAGAACTCTTCCCCTTGCCCAATGGCGGCCTTTCAGACTGCCTCTACGCAGAGCAAGGCGTTGGTGCTCGTCAGGCAGATCCGGATGATGCGATTCGCCCCAATCAGCTCTATGCTGTGACCTTAGGGCTTTTAAAGACCAATCGCGATCTCGCCATTTCTGTCTTGAATGCTACAGAGTGTTTGCTCTCGCCTGGCGCAATTCGCACCCTCGCAGATCGTCCAGTCCGTCGCGCGCTACCAATCTATCGCGATGGCGTCCTGCTTAACGACCCGCACAATCCCTACTGGGGGCGTTATGAAGGTGATGAAGATACCCGTCGTAAGCCGGCCTATCACAATGGCACTGGCTGGACCTTCCCCTTCCCGCTCTATGCTGAAGCGCTCTTCTTGACCTATGGTGAAGATGCTCGCCGTGCGGCAAAGGCGCTCTTGGCCTCTGCGGAGTTCTTGGTCAATAAGGACTGCGTCACCCAGTTGCCAGAATGCGTTCAGGGCAATGCGCCCCACGAACCCTGCGGCACGGGCGCACAAGCTTGGGGCGTTTCTGAACTCCTGCGCGTGTTAGTCTTCCTCGAAAACAACTAAGACCATCGCCGGCGAAGCCCCTCTCCTTTTGAATCTACGGAGAGTATCGGTTTCGCCGGCTTATTTTCTTTTTACCATGGCGCTTATCACTCTGCATAATGTGACGGTCGGCTTCGGCAATGC
>JAGCML010000235.1 GCA_017646485.1 Kiritimatiellia bacterium | reverse complement strand
GTGAAAGTTGCGGATCAAATTCAATATACAAAGTCTTATTATCCTGCAGCAGATGCACTGTTCATTGGAAGAAAAGCTGGTCGTGGATATTGATGCTCCGCCCACAACTTCGGCCGAGCAGTCTCCTCAGCCTGCGCCCATGGACTCTGTGGCATTGACGCCCTCGCCCGTGGTGCTCAAGGGTGTGCATGGTTCGCGTAACCCAGGTCTCCGTGGTGCCAAGATTGGTCGCTACGGTGCTCAGGCTACCGAAAAGCTCGTTTACGGCTTCTTGCGTTGGCTCAAGATGAAGCAGGGTGCAAATGGTCTTTGGAATGATCACATCGGTGACACCTCCCTCGCCCTCCTCTGCTATCTCGCTCACGGTGAATTGCCAGGTCAGAGCGATGAATTCGGTTCGACCGTGGAAAAAGCAATCCGTGCAATGATTGCCGACCAGATTAAGACTGAAGAAGAAGCAAAGCAAGACCATGGAGATGCTCCTCGAACTGGCGGTCATCACGCATGGCGTCGCGGTGAAGTGGGTTACTTCCGTCATCGTGACCAGTGCAACTACGCTCAGCTCGTGGCCGTCTATGCGCTCTCGGAAGCCTATGCGATGACGCGCATCCCCGACCTCAAGCCTGTGGTTGAACGCGCCGTGAAGCCGATTATTGATGGGCAGAACGCAAAGGGAAGCTGGTACTATAACCTTGACCCTAAATGCCCCATCTCCGACACCTCCTTCGCCAGCTGGGCCGTGCAGGCACTTAAGGCTGCAAAGCTCGCTCACGTAGGTGATGCCAACCTCAAAAAGCAAATCGTTGTTGCATTGAAGAAGGCCGCGAATGGCGTTAAGACCTGTCTCAACGAAGACGGCTCTTTCGGTTATCTTGATAAGATGCCCGAAAAGAAGACCTATCAAGGCTTAACCGCACCCTGCGTCCTCATCCTCCAAATGCTTGACGAAGGTGATACGGAACAGTGCCGCAAGTCTCTCGCCTATATGACCAACTGGGATCCGACCTTTAAGCGCGTTGATAGCGTCCCCGGTGACCGTAACGTCAATGGTAAGCGTCCGATTATCGGTAAGTCTCCCCAGTACTACTGCTACTATCTCTCGCAGGTTCGCTTCAATCAGGGCGAAAAGCATAGGGATTGGCTCCGTTGGAACGAAGTCCAGAAGAAGTTGTACTCCGCTGCCGCAATCAACATTCCCGCAGAAAAGTCTGGCTATGTTGACCACGAAGGCAAGCCTCAGTACATCACCTTCTGGCCAATCAACGATGGTCAAACGCAACAGTTCAAGGGTGAAGCAAAGGGCATCTTGGACAAGGATCGTTTGATGCAAGACAAGGGCACCAAGAATGGTAAGCGCCTCGGAATTCCCGTGGAAGATTTGATCATTCGAGATGCCACCTCTTGCGAATGGCATCGTAATAAAGTGCTTGGCAACTGCCTCACTGCGCTCCAGCTCATGGTTTACTATCGTAACAGCCCGCTCGCAAAGGGCGCGCTCTCCAAGATTGAAGCTGAAGCTGAAGTCAAGGTCGAGGATAAGAACGAAGTGACCATCGAAGGTATCGACGACATCTAATCGTCCCCCTTCCCTCCCCAAAAGAATACAGCCTTCAAGTCCGCTTGAAGGCTGTTTCTTTTTGAGCCACCCCAACATAAGAGGGGCGACACCGCGCCCCTCCGCACCACGCTTATTCTCCCACCTCTCCCTAATCCACTAATCCACAGCGAGCTCCACTCGCGTAATCCACAGGGCCGACAGGCCCGTAATCCACAGATGCGAAGCATCGTAATCCACAGCGAGCACTGCTCGCGGAAATAAGACGCATTGTATACTGCTAAAGGGTGGGGTGAAAAAAGTCAGGTGAGGGGAAACTGGTGCAGGCGGTTTTCTGCTACACTTGTAGTGAGTCTTGTGAACTACATTGGGAATCCTTGGAGGTTTGTATGAATCAGTTTGCGTTTTTAGTTCTTGTATTGGGTGTGGTAGTTCCTTTTCTGGCGCAGGCGAAGGTTCGCCCTTTGCCACCACCGAGCATCACGGTCTCGGAGTTGCGCGCAAATGAGCAACCCATCACGGTAGAGAAGTCTGAAGAGACGGTAGCAGAGAATGCCTATTTCAAACGCATTAAGGCGCACTTTACTTTCACGAATCCCAACGCACGGGTGATGTCGGGTGAATTGGAGTTTCCCATTCCCGATGGGGCGGTGGTGTGTGGTTATGCACTTGAAGTAAATGGCGAAATGGTGCCTGGTGTGGTCTGCGAGAAGAAGAAGGCACGGGTTGCCTTCGAAAATGAAACGCGCAAGGGGGTGGACCCGGGCATCGTGGAGCAGGTCAAGGGCAATCTCTGGCGAACACGTATCTTTCCCTTAAATCCCAAAATACCGCGTAAAGCAGAAGTGGAATACATTGCGCCGCTTCGCGATTTGACGGCGGCGCCTCCTACCCTTTTGGAATGCGATGGTGAGGATTATTTCTTAGCGACGCAACAAGCCGCAGCGGCGCAACCCAATATACGTGAATCGATTGCCCATTTTCATCAAGGGGTCATCCTCTGGGATGCCAGTTTGAGTGCAAAGGCGTACGCCGCCACTTGGCGCGAACGTCTCACCGCGCTCCCGGAGACAGGCGATTGGCAACTCTCTTTCTTCCGCAATCGCCCTGAACACACCATCTCCATTCAGACAAAGGCCGAATTACTCGCACAAATTGATCAATGCATCTATGATGGCGGCACCGATTTAACGGCGGCAATCCACCAGTTACCCCCAAATACCGTGACGCTTCTCTTCTCCGACGAAGTCGACACCTTGAGTTTGGCGCCCATCAAT
>JAGCML010000234.1 GCA_017646485.1 Kiritimatiellia bacterium | reverse complement strand
CGATAGTGCTTTCTCTGGCGTTGAGAATGATACTGTCTTCAATGTCTCTGAAGGGGCAACGCTGAAGATTGCAGGTTCGCTCCAGAATGGTTCAAACTACAACAATGATGACTGCAATAACTATCCAGTGCACTACACGGGCGCGGGTACGATTATCTTGAGTGGTTCTGCCACTTACACGCGCTTCACGACCCAGGTTTCGGGCACTGCAACCTTACTCATTAATGGTTCTGTGAGTGATGCGATGACCTATACGGTGAAGTCGGGCGCAGGCATTGGTGGTAGCGGAAGCTTGCATAGTGCAGGTCTTGTCTTCGAAGACAATGCGCGCTTGGTGATTGTGGATAAGGACGATCCGTTTACGACCTCTTTATCAACCTTAACCTTCCCGAATGGCGGTGTCTCTGTAACGCCTCCTGCGGGGGTTACGATGACCACGCCTGCGAAGCTCTTGGTTTCCAATAAGGAAATCTTGGTCTCGAATGTCTCTTTGACGGAAACGGAAGGTTATGGCCTTGAAGTGACGCAGGATAGCGCGGGTTACACCTTGTACTGCACGCGTGTGGATAAGGATAACTATCCCGCAATCGTGGCAGACGTCAGTGGCGTGTGCGCATGGGACTCCATCGCTTGGCAGACCCCTGAAGGCGTCGCCATCGCTGAGGGCACGATCAACTGGTTGTCGGTGGAAACGGGGACCCTCCGTGTAACGGATAATGCAACGGTGCAGATCCCTGATGAGTTGCTCGAAACGGCAACGCAACTGACCTCCTTTAATGTGGCTTACGCAAAGGCAAATGCAGTCTTGACTCTCGCAGGAGATACTGTAACATTGCCTAAGATTCACATTGCAAGCGGCAATGCGGGCTTCTTGGCGACATCTGCCACGACCTTTAACGTGCCGACCTTAACGACCGATATGAATACGGTTGGGTTGGATTTGAGTGCATGTAATCGTATCACGACATTACCTGAAAACGTGACGTACTCGCTTATGGGCGATGGTACGTTGTCGCGTGCTTTGCCAGGAACGACGGACGTAACGATTGCGTCTAATACGCTTACGATGGGTGCTGGAAACCAGCTGGGTGGTCGCCGAGTCATCGTCAAGTCTGGTGCGACATTAGACTTGAAGGGTACAATCCAGCCGACAGCAATTACGCTCTCGGGTGGTACATTGACCAATACGGGCGCAGCCTTAGAGAGCATGGGGCAGATTCAGACCTATGGCATTACGTTGACGGCTGACTCAACAATTGGTGGTAGCGCTGCGATTACATCGTTGGCCTCGAACTGGAATGCACACACGCTCAACTTGGGTGGTTACACCTTGACGGTGAATAACAGCGCAGCCCTCAACCTCATCAATACCACGGTGAGCAACGGTACCATCGTGCTTGCCGCGGGCGCCTTGAATATGGGCGATGGCAACCATGGTAGTGCAGAAGTGACCTTGAACAACGTCACGATCCGTACGCAAAATGGTGCAACGGCTCAGCTCCAGCGCAACTATGCGCTCACGGGTACGATTCTCTTGGATGCCGGTGTCAAGTTGAATGATGGTAATTCCCTGACGGGTGCAGAGGCGTCCTTGATCCTCTCGGCTAATGCCTTCAATGGCGCAGCCACCTTGACGGCACGCAACATCACCTTGACGGCAACCGAATTACCGACCCGTTATCCGACGGTGGCCTGTACGACCTTGGCCGTGGATGACAACTACAAGGCCTTGATTGCAGCTTCGGAAGACGCACGTGTGCAGTTGGCAACGGTCAGCGGTGATGCTCCGACGGTGAACAACCTCCCTGAAGGTCGCGTCCGCCTCGTGGATAACAACGCCCTCTATGCCGCAATTGCAATGAGTGCATTGAAGGCAGAAGTTGCTGGCGAACAGACCTTGGCGGGCTTGGCTTGGCAGAATGCTGAAACGAGCGAATCCGTGGCCTATGCGAATATTGTTCGTGATCTGATTACGGAAATGACCTTAACGGTGACGGCAGATACTCAGCTCGCATTGGGCGATGTCAAGACGCTCTTCCCGAGCTTGACGACCTTGAATGTGGTCTATGGAACGGCAAATGCCACCTTGACGCTCGCAGGCGATGCTACGACCTTGCCTGCACTTTCCCTCTCGGGTGAAGCAGGCGTCTTGGCAACGACGGCCGCCTCCTTGGCCATTGACTCCTTGGCGGTGGCACAGGACACCTTCACCTTCAATGTGAACGCATTGAATGCCGTGACGGCGATTCGTAATCTCCCCGCCAATACCACCCTCACGGGCACGGGCACGCTTGAAAAGGCAATGCCTGCATGGACGGGCACGTTGACTACGAATGGTGCACTGACCATTTCCTCTGCGTTGGATGGCACGGGCGCACTAACGGTGGCTGCGGGCAACACGACCCTCTCGGGTACGAATACCTACACGGGTAACACCACGATTCAGTCGGGCGCAACCCTCGTCTTGACACGCGTGGAAGCACTCGCCTCCAGCAGCACCTACCAGGGCGCTGGTACGTTGAGTTGCGATGCCTTCTTGCCGAAGACAATTACCGCTTCCTTGACTGCGAATACTTGGCGAGGAAGCGTGGTCATCACAGGCACGGTGACGCTCGATGACCAGAATACTTCGTTTGAAGCTTTGGGTCACACCAATTCGAAGCTCGTTCTTAATGGCACGCTTACGGGCTACTTGAAGAATAACGGTGTTTGCGAAGTGCCTGTTGAATTGAACGGCACGCTTACCAATAACAATGGTTACTCGAATAATTCCTATATCTTCAAGAAACTCTCGGGCTCTGGTTCCTTCACGCACAATAAGAACTTGCCATACGCCTTCATCTTTGAAGATGTTTCCGAATTTGAAGGTGCTATCACGGTCAGTGCAGACCAGGCGCGCGTTGTGGTGGGCGGTACTGCAGACGTTGAAGATGGTAAGATTGTGGTCGCTGGTAACGCTAAGATTGCCGCGGGTAAGACCTGGTCTGCCAATAAGGGCCTTACCATTAAGGAAGATGTCACGCTTACGATTGAGAACACGGCAGCCTTGTCGGTCGGTTCGGGCAAGATTACGGGCGCAGGCATCTTGTTGTGCAATGGCGTGGTGCCGACAACGACGACGGGCTTGGATGAGGCCACTTGGACGGGTACGGTGACGCTCAAGGGCATTACGGACTTGAACGACTTCAACCCGAACGATTACGGTAACACTGCTTCGACAGTGGAACTCTACAACATGGGTTCGTCTGATACGAATAAGTTCTACTTCCCGGGTTCGTCGGATGCTTATAATTTCAATCCGACCTTGAAGTTGACGGGTACAAACTATGTCCGCAATGGTTCGCAAGGTAAGGTTTACACCTTCAATAAGTTGATTGGTGACGGATCGCTCACCATTAACAATTCGCCTGGTAATGGTCATGCATTCGTCTTTGTGGACGTCTCTGAATTCACTGGCGCATTGAATGTGGATAAGAACACCCACAAGATGCTCGTGGGTTCTAACGACAGTACACTCGT
>JAGCML010000233.1 GCA_017646485.1 Kiritimatiellia bacterium | reverse complement strand
GCGTGATTCGCTGCCCCGGCAAAATGGGTTGCTGGAATTTAAGCCGCTTAATGGACCCATCTGCTAAGACACCAAAGGCCTTCTGGATAAAGCTTCGCACCGTAAAGAGTTGGGCCACGCCTGGCAGAATCGGGGCATTTGGGAAGTGCCCTTGGAAGAAGCAGACATCATGCGGATAGGCGAAGACTGCGGTGAGTTGTTGCTGTTGAAGCGACCAGGAAAAGACCACGGGCTCTTGGCGTTCGGTCATAAAAGCGGGTAAAAGAACCGAAACCGGCAATTTGCCTTGCGCCGTATAGGGAAGCGCGCGAACAAAACGGAAGCGGCGCGGCACGGCATAGGTCGGCAGTGCACTGCCAAAGGCATGACGCAGTTCGCGAATCATGGCTTGGTAGCCGTGCGTGGCAAGGTAGTCGCGCCCCGCTTCGGAGGGAACAATCATAATCCAAATGCGAGCCACATCTGCAGGTGAGGCAAGCGCACACGCTTGTTCCACATAGGGATGTTGACAGGCGACCGTTTCAATATCAGCAAGTGCCACGAGATGCTCCAAGATTTTGACATGACGGTCTTTACGGCCATGTAAGAGAAAATGCGATTCATCCGTAAAGGTCACAATATCCTGCACCGTAAAGGGCGTACTCACGCAGAAAGGAGACGTGACGGAGAGGGTGCCCTCATCGGTTGAACAGGCCTGAACTTCATCAAAGAGTTCCCACGCTTCGCCCTTTGACTGTTGACGCCATGCGATGCTGCCTGTTTCTGTACTGCCATAAATCTCAATCGGAGAAACACCAAAGCGTTCCTTCACCGCGGCAGAGAGTTCGGGGCGTAAAAGACTGCCCGAGGTGATAATTGCAACGATATTAGCTGCCGGCGTGAAGGGTTGCGCAATCAACTCGGCTAAAAACGAGGGCGTTGTCACAAAGATAATGGACGGATAGAGCGTCTGACACTTGAGAAAAGATTCCCATCCATCAATTTGCGCTGGGTGACGTGGGCACCCTGTGAGCGGTTGTAGGGTCTCCAACCACAATTGCCCGTACATATGTTGCGTTTGGATGGAGGCCACAAACGTGGGGTGATCCTTAAAAATGTCGTGGAATGTACGCGCCAAAAGATGCGCATCAAGCGATAAAGACGCCAAGGTCTTTTGAATGACCTTCGGCGTCCCCGTACTTCCAGATGTCTTAAATTCAATCACGTTATCCAAGGTTTTTCCACTTCCCAATGATGAACCCACCCAGAAATAAAAGCCCCATCAACAGATAAGAGAGGCACCCGTTGTAAAAAGCCCAAAAACGATAACTCAAGAAAAGCGTCGAGAGGGTCACCCCAACATGAGCCGTCATGAAAATTGCCCAGACAATCGTTAATTGACGGCAATAGCGTTCCTCAGCCACCGTAATCTCTTTCTTGACCGCACGCACAGAACGTTCCACCATCGGCATCTGTCCCTTGCGGAGGGAAAAGAGAAACGCGCCCCAAACACCCGCACTAATCACAAGTGGATAGGCGCGAAACCAAAGATTATCACGCAAAAAATAAAGCCCCCAAATCACCCCTACACCAAAGAAAAGGCGAAAGGCAATGGGGAGAATCTTTTGCCGAAGGCGTGACATGGGGCTTTCGTGAAAGGCCGGCGCTTAGGCCTGTTCCTTCATCAAACGCAAAATGACATTAATGACGTCATCCAACGTACGAATTTGGCGGAAATCTTCAGCCTTCACCTTGAGTTGCGTCATATTCTGCAGACGAACAATCAAGTCCACCGCATCAATGCTGTCGAGATCTAAGGTCTCAAACAAATTCACGTCAGGCGTGATGAGTGCTTCATCACATTCAAACTCTTCAACCAAAATCGTCTTAATGGCGTTCAAAATTTCGTCATAGCTATGCATCAGTTAGTCCTCCAAGGAAATGGCTAAGTTCTCGGCAATAAAGGTCGCAAGCGTTGCGATCGAGTGGAAGTGTGCGCGATTTTCATCGGCATTGGTCTTGAATTTAACCTGATACTTCTTGCGCAAAGCTGCACCAATCTCAAGCGCATCGATGCTATCAAGCCCAACGCCTTCACCAAACAGAGGGGACTGCGCCGGCAAATCCTCTGCCGTCAAACCCTCGACATCCACCGAGGCTAAAATGATGTCGCGAATCTCATCTTCTAAATCGATACGTTTCATAATCTCATGATCCAAATCATACTTACAATAATAGTAGAAGTATACCAAAAAGCACTCTTTTCCGTCAATTCTAAGAGAATCCCCGCCTGTCTGTCCCCGCCACGCCTGTTTAGCCGAGTGCTGCGCTGACAGCACTCACCCCGCCAGTCTATCCACGCCCCACCTGTTTGGCCGAGTGCCGCGCCGACGGCACTCATAATAAAAGGATGCCGCGCTAACAGTACACTCCCCCCATGCCCCTCTCTTACAGTACGCCGAAAATATTAAATGATTGACATTCATACGCCTATTTTGTTAGCCTATACTAATTATTTATCTTTTAATTGTTTTTTATTGACCCCTTCGAGATCATTGACGAATGAAAAAGTTAAGTTTTCTGCGCTTGAGTTTGACGTCTCTCCTTTTAGGAACTGGAGCCGGTTTCTCTTTTGCGCAGACCGAAGAACCCGCACAGACGAATGCCGTCATTGTCATTACGGCTGCGCCTTTGCCCAAGTATCGCGTGAGCACGAATGATGCAGGTACGCTGGTCGATTTACCCCCTGAAAAGTCGCCGTTTACGGTGGATACGCTGACGGAAGACTTCATCCGCGAACGCAATGTGACCGATTTAGACCAACTCCTCGCCTTGCAGCCCGGCATTTACCAAGGCGGCAAGACGATGATGACCCGCAATGCTGGCACCTACACCATCCGTGGCTTTGGCCGAAATGAAGTCCTCATGGGGGGCGTTCCTTTGGCGGGTGGCGCGGCTATTTTCATGGACCCCGCCCTTTTGGAACGCGTTGACATTGTCAAAGGACCTGTGGGCGGCGCCTATGGTGCGCAAACCACCAATAGTTCCATGACCGATATGGGTGGCTCAGGTGGCACAATCTTGCTCACGCCCAAACAAGCCTCCTTTGAAGAGGACTTTACCGACTTGATGACCCGCGCCTCTTATTCTCGTAGCGCAGGTTCGCGTTTAAAATTTACAGCTGACCTCAACCGCGTGGATGAAACAGAGCGCGCCGCTGTACGTCTTCCCTTCGCCTACGAATGGCGCGAACCGGGTTGGGCGCCGTCGGGTGCACGTCATGGCACCATGTTTTCGGCTGCCCCCAGCCTCTCATGGAAAACCGCCGCTCATTTGACCACCGGCCTTGACCTCTTCTACCAATACAATGACCAACCCGCCTACCAAGGCATCCGCACCGCCTACGGCAAACCCCTCTTTACGGGTTGGGATGACACCTACACCGAAGCTGGCGACCGCATGAAGTTCACGACCTTCGGTGGCACCTTACGATTAGACGGCGAACTCACCGACTGGGTCAAGACGCGCACCCGCGCCTCCTATTTCCAAACGCACACCGATTACCGTTATCGTGGTCCCTTCTCCAACATGGGCTTCCCCAAACGTGGTCTCTACGAATGGGCGGCAGGCGATCGCATCGCACGCAACCTTTACCTCGGCCAAGACTTCATCTTTGAATTCGAAACAGGCGATGTGGAGCACACCTTCCTCACAGGCGTCAACCTCTTCAACAAGCGTAATAATGGTAAGGGCGCATTCTCTTCTGCCGGTCCCGTTGACCTTGATACGCTGGAAGCAACCGACGAATCCCAACTCAAACTCGGTCTTCAAGCGCAAGATGTCATGAAGTGGAAGGGCCTCGCCCTCCTCACGGGCATCCGCGCCGACTGGCATGACAGCGTCAACCATGCCCACGCCTGGACCTACTCCCCGCGCTTCGGCATCTCTTATGACATC
>JAGCML010000232.1 GCA_017646485.1 Kiritimatiellia bacterium | reverse complement strand
GTTTCGGTACACTTCTGCATTGTACCCCAGTCCGAATCACTACCCATAATGATTCCAACGAGCGGATTAGCCATTTAATCCATCCTTCCAAAATAAATGATTAAAGATACTTAAATGCCTTAGCGGCAATGTCACGGCGATAGTGCGCACCTTCAAAATGAATGCAGGCCACACCTTCATAAGCACGAGCCACTGCATCACGCAAATCTTTACCAAAGGCGGTCACAGTCAAAACGCGACCACCCGAAGTGACGACTTTACCGTCCTTCAGCGTGGTACCAGCGTGGAAAACCAAGCAGCCAGCTGCTTCAGCCGCTTCAAGTCCTGTAATTTCTGCACCCTTTGCATAAGCGCCAGGATAACCAGGAGAGGCCATCACCACCGTAGTCGCAGATTCCGTGCGAAGTGCCACAAGGTCATCAGAGAGTGTACCATCTGCACACGCCATCAAAATCGGCACAAGGTCAGAGGCAATGCTCGGCACCACCACTTCTGTTTCAGGATCACCGAAACGGCAGTTGAATTCCAACACATTGATTCCCTTGCGGCCAATCATCAAGCCACAGAAGAGAACGCCCTTGTACACAATGCCGCGCGACTTCAACTCACGCAAGACAGGCAATACAATCTTTTCCTTCGTGAAGCACATCACGTCATGCGTTGCGATCGGTGCAGGTGTATAAGCGCCCATACCGCCGGTATTCGGGCCTTCATCATGGTCGAAGACACGCTTGTGGTCCTGCGCAGGCGGTAAGAGCACAACGTGTTCACCGTCACAAAGTGCGAAGACCGAAGCTTCTTCACCCTCTAAAAATTCTTCAATGACCACTTCCGCACCCGCAGCGCCAAAGCGACCATCATCCAACATGTCATGAATTGCAGCCTCAGCCTCTTCACGCGTTTGGGCAATCACCACGCCCTTACCCGCAGCAAGACCATCTGCCTTAATCACCACTGGGAAACCAAAATCGTCAAGCTCGTCAATTGCAGCAGCCGATTCAGTGTACACACGGAAACGTGCTGTCGGCACACCCGCCTGCTCCATGACATCCTTGGAAAATGCCTTACTACCTTCCAAACGAGCCGCAGCTTCGCAGGGACCAAACACTTTGAGCCCTTCAGCTTCCAAAGCATCGGTAATCCCTAAGCACAACGGTGCTTCTGGACCCACGACAACTAAATCTGGGCGATTTTCCTTAGCCCATGCGACCAAAGCTGGCACATCTTCTGCCCCAATGGGAAGATTTACCGCCAATGCAGCAGTGCCGGCATTACCCGGTGCACAAAAGAGTTCCGGACGAGATGCGTCCTGAGACAATTTCCAAACGAGCGCATGTTCACGCCCACCATTACCGATAACGAGAATTTTCATAGTGCAGTATTTTATCAAAACTTCACCCGCATAGATACAGATATTCTTTCTAATTAACGCATATTCTTTTGTGTGTTGATTGAAAAAGTGAGTGGCAGGTGGAACAGAATTGTCTATTCCCTTCCGTTTTCAAGCAACAAAAAGAAGAAAATTCACCCAATTAACGCACCTTTTTTTGCGCAAAAAACCTCCCCCCACTTTACTAGTCAAGCAAAAAATCACCTGCAAATTACACTTTTTCAAACAGGCAAAAAAGAAGGTTTTACTAAAGTAAACCCATCAAAAAACGCTTCTCATTCTTGAAAGAATCCATGTAACATCTCGATATTTTGCATTTTTTTGTTGCAATTCAAAACTCGGTTTGTTACTATTATGCCGTTTTAAACATTCTCCTACACAGACACACAACCCCACCCCGCCACGAACATTGTTCGGGCGGGTTTTTCTTTTCCTTCGCACATCTATCACGCATTCTTCCCAATCTTCAGACTCGTACATCTTTCAGATTAACTTGTGCACTCGACCACGTCTGCAGGCTTCATTTCCGCTTCGACTGATGCTTCCTCATATTGCCCCTGCGCCCCTATCACCTCATGCGTGTGCACATTTTGGGTATTAAAATGTATTTTTTCGAGAAAACCCCTACATTAAATTGCATAAGTGCTTGATACATTTCACAATTTTTGGCATACTATGCAAGTTTTTAATTTTTGTTTTAAGGATTTTAACAATGTCTATTGCACTTGGTTTGCCTAAAGGCTCGCTTCAGGACTCCACCTTCAACTTGATGAAGCGTGCAGGCTTTTCCATTTCTTGCTCTTCTCGCTCCTACATCCCCACCGTCAATGACCCGGAGCTGAAGTGCCGCTTGATTCGTCCCCAGGAAATCGCCCGCTACGTTGAATTGGGCCTCTTGGATGCTGGTATCACGGGTTATGACTGGATTTATGAAAATGGCTCTGACGTACACGAAGTGTGCGAAATGTGCTACTCCAAGGCTACCAGCCGCCCCGTGCGTTGGGTCGTCGCTGTTCCCAATGACTCCCCCATCCAGTCCGTTAAGGACCTCGAAGGCAAGCGCATCGCCACTGAAGCCGTTGGCCTCGCACGTCGTTATTTGGAACAGAATGGTGTTAATGCTACCGTCGAATTCTCCTGGGGTGCTACCGAAGTTAAGGCTCCTGAACTCGTCGATGCCATCATTGAATTGACCGAAACGGGCAGTTCTCTCCGCGCAAACAACCTGCGCATCATCGACACCGTTTTGACCTCCACCACGCGTTTGATTGCTAATAAGACCGCATGGGAAGATCCCATCAAGCGCGAAAAGATTGAACAAGTCGCAATGCTTTTGCAAGGCGCACTCGCTGCTGAAAGCCGCGTTCTCCTCAAGATGAACGCCCCCGAAGCACAGGTCCCCGCCATCACCGCTCTTCTCCCCTCCCTTCACTCCCCGACCGTCAACCGCATCAGCTCCGAAGGCTGGGTGGCCATTGAAACGGTTATCCTTGAAGATACGGTGAGAGACATTATCCCCGCGCTGCGTGCCGCTGGTGCGCAGGGCATTATTGAACTGGCCCTCAACAAGGTCATTTTCTAAAACCCCAACACACCAAGGAGCACGAACGTGGGTTCTATCAAGAAAAAACGTCGCGCCAAGATGTCCAAGCATAAATATCGCAAACGCATCAAGGCCAATCGTCATAAGAAGTAAGCCTTAGCTTGCTGAAAAGCCCCGGACGCCCGGGGCTTTTCTTTTTATCATTACGATACCTTAATCATTTCGCCATCTCATCCATAACCATATAAATGAATCGGTATGTGTTTCCATCTTCTTCGTCAGAAAATCAAATAAGCACAGTTTCTGATTTTTTCACAGAATGGCACCCCGCACACAAAACGCTTTTCGGCCTTCAATACGCCAAACCGAGGGTATCATCGTGGTATTCGGAGGAAAATAT
>JAGCML010000231.1 GCA_017646485.1 Kiritimatiellia bacterium | reverse complement strand
CTTCTGCCTTGGGCTGGGTGCGAACAACGATGCGTTCGTTAACGATTTTCACCTTGTCAGAGTAGGCGAGTGCGAGACCTTCCAACATTTCAGCGGTGAGGTTGGTGGGGTCGTTCATGAATTTCTTCATCGGCATGATAAATACTCCTTATAAAAATGAGTGAGAAGAAGAAGCTTACTTGCTCTGGTAGAATTCCACCACGGTGTGGTTGTCATAGACGAATGCGATGTAAGCATTGCCGATGTCCATCTTGTTCCAGAGGATGGCCTTGCCTTCGAGAGCGGCATCGATGTCTTCCACTTCGTAAGCGACGTGAGGCTGTTCCTGGATAGCTGCAGCCATCGGAGAATCGGGTTCGAAATAGAGGAATTCAATTGCGTACTTGTCCTGAGTAGCGTCTGTGATCCAGACCTTCAAAGGTTCAACGTAGACCATGTTGGGCATCTTTTCGCCAACGAGCATGCCGGTGTGCATGTATTTCATCGTGTTACTCCTTAGAGGATTAAGTGGTAAATAAGAAAGCCTGAAGAGGTGTGACCTCTCCAGGCTCGGGTAAATTAGAATGCGACGTTCGGGCAGCTGAAGCGCAAGCCGTTACCATCGTGATAGGTGGCGTATTCAGAGACGATTGCGCCTTCCGGACCGCCCATCATGAAGTGCCATGTTTCGTCCTTGGGCAAACGATGCACCTGGCCATCAGCTTCCCACTTTTCAACATGGACGCTCTTCAAGGTCGGCACCTGGCACTTGGCCAACATTTCCTTCACTTCAGGATACTGGTCGAGGTTGGGTTCGCCCACTTCGCTGAAACCATAGACGGAACCATAACGCACCTGCCATGCTTCGTGCTTGCACTGCAAAGCACCCTTGTCATCGGTGGTGGGCTTGTGGCAGTGTTCAGCGATGGACTGACCGGGGAGCAAGAAGATTTCGTGTGCGAAATATTCCTTGTCGCGGTTGTTTTCCCAGAAAACGCCGCCCATACCGAAGGCCACGAAGTCGCCCTGCGCGAAGTCAACAGCCCAGAGGAAGCCGGGTTCTTCAGTGTAACGAGGATACACCGGAGCGCCGAGGCGCTTCATCAAATCGATGTAGGCCTGCTTGCCCTTTTCGGCATCGAACTTGCCATCGGTGTAGAAGTCAGCATTTGTCATCTTCACAATCTCCTTTGTGTTAACAGTTTGAGGGGTTGTCTCTTCTTCGCAACCCGTAGAAAAAGCCATAAACGTAGCAACGATTGCCGCTACTGCACCAAAACGAAGCATCTTAACCGTATCCATTTGTATCCTTTCAATAATGAGATAAACGTTCATGCAGAATCAATAATGGGATTATAGTAAAAAAAATGTCCTATTTCAATTAAATAAACAGCAAAACGGGGTAAAAATGAAGAAAAATGAAGAAAAAACGCTAAAAAGTATTCAGATAATGCTGAATTTTCAATTTAGCGCAGATAAGCGGAATGGTGTTGTGGAATGCAACTCACGTCTTGTTTGCCGTGATGAGCCCTTATTAGGCCTTTCGCACCTTTGCCACGAGTTTGGTGGCCAAGGGTTTCCCAAGGTTGTCAACGACCAAGTCGGCCCCCGCACAGTTTTCAAAGGAGACCATGGGGTCGGGCACTGCAATGGCACGAAGGCCAATACGTACTGCCGAACGAACACTTGCGCCGCAAGCAAAGAGTCCGTAACACTGACGGACAGAGTAACCCAATGCAATGATTGCAGCCTGTAAGGTGTCAGGGGTGAGACCTGTGGCGAGGGGAATGGGGTCGAAGATTGCCAAGGGTTCGTCTGTAATAGAGGCAAAGAGTTCGGAGACAATGCTCTGGCGGAGTCGGGTGACAACCGCAAAGCGTACCCCTTGTTTGGCGAGCGGACGCAGGGTTTGCTTCAGCGCATCAAGTGCCTGCTGGGCATTTTGTTGTAAGAGTGCGGCATAGGTGGCGGCTAAACGACGTTCAACGTGTGCCACATCAATATTTTCAGGCAGTAATTTTTCAAGTGCAGGGGTGAACGGCTTGGCGTAGATGCTTCGCACAAAGCGATAGGGGTCATTGTCTGCAATGCCGTATTTCTCGAGTCGTTCTGCGAGGACTTCAGCCGGAAGCGCAAAGCCACCTAAAAAGAGCGGATCAAGTTCAATGATTAAGGCTTGCATTGGTGTTCTCCTATCATGGGGTTGTCGTGGTTCGACTGAAGCGCATGGATAATGTGCGTGAAACACCCTTTTCAGGCATGGTGACACCATAAACGATGTCGGAGCCTGCAATGGTGTGTTGGTTGTGCGTGATAATTAAAAATTGGGAGTGCACAAGGAAGTCCTTGAGCGCGTCGACAAAGCGCCCGATATTACTATCGTCTAAGGCTGCATCCAATTCGTCCAAAAGGCAGAAGGGTGCCGGTTTGATGAGGAAGATGGCGAAGAGGAGCGAGACGGCCGTCATGGTGCGTTCACCACCCGAGAGCAAACTGAT
>JAGCML010000230.1 GCA_017646485.1 Kiritimatiellia bacterium | reverse complement strand
TAAGAGTAAGTTGGATCGTAAGACCGCAACCTTGCTGACGATGTCTGAAGTGACGGGCGCCGTGATTGCAACCACGTTGGTGCTCTTGGCCATCTTCGTGCCAGTGGGCTTCATTGCTGGTATTACGGGCCGCATTTATTCGCAGTTCGCTGTGACGATGTCGGTGGCAATCTGCTTCTCTACGGTGAATGCATTGACCCTTTCGCCTGCCATTTGCTCAACCATTTTGGGCGTGCCGAAGGAACACAAAGCCTTCTGGGATCCCTTCACTTGGTTCAATAAGTTCTTGGATTGGATGAAGCGTTATTACGCAATCATCTCGAAATTCCTTGCAGCTCGCCGTTTGTTGACATTGCTCTTTTTCGTGTTAACGGTTGCCGCTGCATTGATTTGTCTTGAAAAGACCCCCACCTCCTTCTTGCCTGAAGAAGACCAAGGTGTGATTTTCGTGGACGTCTCCTTGCGTGAAGGCACAAACCGTTCGGTCACGGATAACTTCATCCGTCGCGTTGAGGCGGAAATCCGTGAGATTCCTGGTGTGAAGAGCGTGCTCGCTGTTGTTGGCTGGGCTATGGTTTCTGGTAATGCAGAAAACACCGGTATGTTGATTGTCACGCTGAACACTTGGGATGAACGTCCAGGAGAAGCTTTGACTGCGCGCTCCATCTTGAATCAGATTATGGGCCTTTCGGAAAACTTCCATGAGGGTAAGTTCTTCGCGATGTTGCCGCCTGCAATTCAAGGTCTCGGTGTAACGGGTGGTATGAGCGTGCAATTCCAGTCGCTCGCCTCGACCGACCCCGAAACGATTGAACGCAGCCTGCGTGGCTTCTTGGGTGCCTTGAGTCAGGCTCCAGAGATTGCAATGGCCTTCTCTCCTTATACATCGGGTACGCCTCACATTGACTTGAAGGTCGATCGTGTGAAGGCTGAAACCTACAAGGTGCCGGTCTCTACGCTTTACTCGACGCTTCAGAGCTACTTGGGTTCCTACTATGTGAACGATATTAATATCGGTACGCAGGTGAACCAGGTTGTCGTGCAGGCCGACTGGAAGGGACGTGATACGATTGACGCAATTGGTCGTTTGTATGCCAAGAGCACGACGGGTGCTATGGTGCCAGTGAGCGCAATGGTGGAAACCGAAACCATCGGTGGCACGCGTAACTACTCCCGCTACAACCTCTTCCCCTCGGCTAAGATTACGGCCAATGCTCAGGATGGTTATGCCTCTGGTGAAGCAATGGCTGCAGTGAAGCGTGTGGCTCAGGCCACCCTCTCGAAGGACTTTAGCTTCGAGTGGACCGACCTTTCCTTCCAGGAAGCTTCGACCGAAGGTCAGACGGTCATTCTCGTGATTGCAGCATTTGTCTTCGGTTATCTCTTCTTGGTGGCTCAGTACGAAAGCTGGACTTTGCCGTTGCCCGTGATGACCTCCATCGTGGTGGGTTGCGCAGGTGCATTGTTGGGCTTGATGTATTGGGGGCTTTCGCTCTCGATTTATGCTCAGCTCGGCTTGTTGCTCTTGGTGTCCTTGGCTGCGAAGAACGCAATCTTGATTGTTGAGTTCGCTGCAACGCGTCGTGAGCAAGGCCTTGGTATCGTAGACGCAGCAGGTGAAGGCGCTGGTGAACGTTTGCGTGCAGTGTTGATGACGGCACTCACCTTCATTCTCGGTGTGTTGCCGATGGTGTACGCAACGGGTGCTGGTGCGGCAAGCCGTCAACACATTGGTGTGACGGTGTACACGGGCATGTTGGTGGCGACGACGGTTGGTTTGTTGATGATTCCTGCATTGTTCTCGCTCTTTGAAAAGATGCGCGAAGGCACCTATGGATTGTTTGGAACGACTCACGTGAAGACGGAGGAGACGAAGTGAAAAGTGCATTGTTAACCTTAAGTGCGATTTTGCTGGTGGCGGGTTGCGCTTCTCCTGGTGGTTCCTACACAGAACCTGCTGTGATGGATGTGCTTACGAATTCATCCGTGGCTTCGGATACGCGTCCGGATGCATTACCAGTGGTTACGCCTGCACCTGATATTCGTGTGGATGCGTGGTGGATGCGTTTCGGCGATGAGACGCTCACCCGCCTTATCTCGAAAGCATACGCGACGAATCGTACGCTCACTGCTGCGCGTGCCAATTTGCGTGCTGCGCGTGCTGCATGGGAATACCAGAAGGGTGTCCTCTTACCAACGGTTGATGTGGATGGCGACATCATGCGTAATCGTTCTTCTGAAAATGGTCTCTCTGGGCGTCGCCGTTACACCAATTATAATCTTGCAGCCACGGCACGTTGGGAGCTCGACCTTTTTGGCCGTCAGCGTCATCTGATTGATGCGGCCGAAGCTGAAGCCGAAGCAACCGAAGCTGATTTGAAGGCGATGTGGGTGGCCATTTCTTCAGAAGTTGCGCGGACTTACCTCGAATTGCGCACATTGCAGGGACGTTTGATGGTGGCAGAGGACAACCTCAAGCTTCAGCAGGATAACTTTGAATTGCAGGCGGATCGTACGGCTGGCGGTTTGACGAATGAACTCGTGAAGAATCAAGCTGAGTACGATTTGCGTTCGACTGCAGCCACGATTCCCAGCATCAAGGCGCAGATTGTTGCCGCTGAAAATATGCTCGCAATTCTTTGCGGTGTGACGCCTGGCACCTTGCCGACCAACCTTGTGATGCACTATGAAAAGCCCGCTGAGGATCAAGAGGCTACAACTGAAGATGGCGAAGGTGTGCGTCCGGTAGGTTTGCGCCCAACGGGCATTCCGCAGC
>JAGCML010000229.1 GCA_017646485.1 Kiritimatiellia bacterium | reverse complement strand
GCCAGACCTTCTCGGCGTCTAAGACGGGCATCTTCGCAGAGAGGGTGTAAGGTGTGGCATCGGCACCTTGGACTTCTGCAGAGATTTCGCCCGGTAGGACGACTAATTGTTTCACTTGGCCCTGCTGGGCATAGTTGCGTCCGCGCCCTAAACGCGCCCCAAGGTGCATCTCTTCCATCCAGGAAATCCACTGTTTTCGCCACCACGCATCACGATGGCCAGTCTGAGGACGGAGGCCTCCTTGAACAGCGCGTGCAAAACGGGGTGCGTAGGATTTCTTTTTACTCATAGCGAAGGGGCAGAAGAGGTGGATGGTTTTCTAATGCGTGTGTTGTGATAGGAGACGAGGTGAAGGTTTTAGGTGTTTAAACTTGGGGCGTGACAGTGCTTTAGGCTTAGAAAAGAGCAGGGAGGGTCGTAGGGAAAGTTAAAACATTACGAGTCTTTTCCATCGCCAATCGTAGCGGTACAAAGGAAGTCCACGGTGATGAGATTTCCTTCGTCGTCTGGTGCTTCGCTATCATAAATGCGGATGGTAAAGGGTCGTGTAGTGCCATTGGCGCGGACGGTGACGGAGAAGGTGTCACTTTCTTTTCGTTTGAGGTCGCCAGCTTCTTCGTCTGCTTCCCCTGCGACACGGCGATCAAAATCCTTCTTGTCACGATTTACGCTGCGGCCAACCTGGATTGAATCATTAAAGCCGATAAATTCAAAGGCCACCCCTTCGTAGTATTTGACAAGCCCCACCTCTTCAATGTCACCGGCTGCGAGTGTACTTCCTTTGCGGGCAGAAGCTTTTTCGGAGTCTTCAGCGGAGGTGGTGCTCGGGGTGTCGTCCTGATCTAAGGAGGTGTAGGTCTCAATGTCAGAGGCGGGGGTGGCGGTGGCCGAGTCAAAGGCGGAGGCGATGGTAATCACCCCTGGCTCAAAGGTCAATGTGATGGGTTGCTGTGTCTGAAGCGCCATGTTGCGTGCATAACGCATCAGGCGCAGGGAGTCCTTGGAGGCCATGGCGAGTTGTGTCGCAGAAACCGCCCCAGCAGATACCACAATAATGGCCATCGTCACGGTGAGGATGGCCATTACAATTAACAATTCAATTAGCGTGAAACCGCGCCGCATGGCGTGCTTTAACCTAAAAGTTTGTAGGCGAGCGCAGCAATCAATGCGATGATTGCAATCACGGAGATGGTGATAATCGCATTGAACAACTTCTTGCTTTCAGACTTCTTGGAGAAGCCATCGGCCGTAGAGGTGGAGGCGGCATTACGCGGACGCATGACGATTGTTGTGCGCGGAATGGAGTCCACATTGTCAAAGCTGGGCTTACTTTCAGGCATATCATCGCCACGAATGGAGGCTACGATATCACCGAATGCAATCACGTCATTGCGGTGAAGCATCGCCATGGTAATGCGCTGGTCATTTAAGCGGGTACCATTGGTCGAATCATTATCTTTAATGCGCCAACCGCCATCGCAGGGTTCGATAATGCAGTGTTCGCCAGAGACAGATGCGTTTGCGATGACAAAGTCATTGGCACTATTACGACCCACGCGGATTCCGTTGTCCGAACCCCACTCGTAGGTGCGCCCAATTTCTTCACCATTTAAGATTTCAATGATTGGCATATTAAAACTCCTTTATCATTACAAGAAGAGTATAGACAAGCTAACGCCTTCTGTCAACTAAAGAAATGTTAGAAGTCAAGATTTTTTACATTAAGTGCATTGTCTTCAATGAACTTACGGCGCGGTTCAACATCTTCACCCATCAAGAGGCTGAAGGTGGTGTCTGCTTCGCTGGCGTCTTCAATCTTCACCTTGAGCATACGGCGGGTCTCAGGGTTCATCGTGGTATCAAAGAGCTGCTGGGCATCCATTTCACCGAGACCTTTGTAGCGCTGAATTTCAACGCCACGACGGCTACGCTGACGAATTTCTGCGACCAACTGTTCCAACGATGTAATTTCCACCGGCGGACGGGTACCGTCACGCAATTCGCCTAAGGTCGAGCCATCGCCACTGTAGGAGGCTGGGGTGAAGCCGAGGTTGAGCTCAACGAGCGTGCGGAACTGGTCACGCAGACGCTGTGCACGGAAGACTTCCATCCACTGGAAGGCATGCAACTGCTTGGGCGCATATTCCGAAACGCGATAGACGGACAAATCGATGCTTTCGCCCAAGGCGCGTTCGCCCTCTTCGCGGATGGCGGCGAGTTCCATGTCATTGTGTGCAAAGCGGAACTGCGCTGCATCGCCACTGCCAATCACTGCCATGTAACGTGCGAAGGTGCCGTCTTCAGGATTGTAGGTCGCCAAGTAGTCTGTGGTGTTCACACCACGCATACGAATGCTATTGAGCGTGGTTTCAATTTCAAGGGCCACATCCAACAACTGCGTGAACTGTTCGAGGTAAATGGTGGTGCCATCGGGACGAACGAAGGAGAGATTGTCGCAACTCAAGAGGAGGCGACGTTCCAAGGCGTCATCATTGGCCACATATTCCACCTTCTTGCCACGCTTGATCTGGTACAACGGAGGCTGAGCCAAGTAGACGAAGCCATTCTCGATGAGCTGGGGCATCTTGCGGTAGAAGAAGGTGAGGAGCAACGTACGAATGTGTGCGCCGTCCACGTCAGCATCGGTCATGATGATAATCTTGTGGTAACGCACCTTGGAGAGGTCAAACTCACCCGTTGCAAAACCACCACCAATCGCCGTGAAGAGAGCGCGGATTTCAGCGTTGTCCAACATCTTATCCAGACGTGCCTTTTCGACGTTGAGCACCTTACCACGCAAGGGGAGAATTGCCTGCGTGCGACGGTCACGACCATCCTTTGCCGTACCGCCTGCCGAGTCACCTTCTACGAGGAAGAGTTCGCTCTCTGCGGGGTCACGGCTGGAGCAGTCTGCCAACTTACCCGGTAAGCCGCCGCCTTCAAGCACGCCCTTCTTCTGGATGGTTTCACGTGCCTTACGTGCTGCTTCACGAGCCTGCGAAGCCACGATGGCCTTGTCGATGATGCGACGGGCAACCGCTGGGTTTTCTGCGAAGAAATCTGCGAGACGGCTCGAGACAATGGACTGCACGAGGCCAGAAACATCGGAGCCGAGCTTTGTCTTGGTCTGACCTTCGAACTGCGGTTGCGGAATCTTGACCGAGACTACCACGGTGAGGCCTTCGCGGATATCTTCACCCGTGAGCACCGTGTCGGCCTTCTTGCCGAGCTTGTTTTCTGCGATGTACTTATTCACCGTGGAGGTCAATGCTGTACGCAGACCCGTCAAGTGCGTGCCGCCTTCAATCGTATTGATGTTGTTGCAGTAAGAGCATTCAATCGTGGAGTAGACGTCCGTGTACTGCATCGCCACTTCCACGGCGATTTCGCCATGACGATTGGTGCCCGTGCCTGTGATGTAAATCACATCATGGAGTGCATTCTTAGTGGCATTGATGTGTTCCACGTACTGACGGATACCGCCTTCGTAGTAGAAGGTTTCTTTGTGCTTATTGGCAGAGAATTCGTCGGTCAAGGTAATGCGCACGCCACCACTGAGAAAGGCGAGTTCGCGCAGACGATGGGCCAAGGTTTCCCACTTGAAGCCGTCACGATAGGAGAAAATCTGCGAGTCAGGCATGAAGGTCACAGACGTACCCGTTGCGGAGGTGTCGCCCACCTGAGCCACAGGTGCGAGCGGCTTACCGCGTTCATAGCTCTGACGATAAATATGGCCGTCACGCTTTACTTCCACGTCCATGCGTTCGGAGAGTGCATTTACGCAACTCACACCCACGCCGTGCAAACCACCAGACACCTTATAACCGCTGCCGCCGAACTTACCACCTGCGTGCAACACCGTCATGACCACTTCCAACGTGGACTTCTTCATCTTCGGGTGTTCCGCCACGGGGAT
>JAGCML010000026.1 GCA_017646485.1 Kiritimatiellia bacterium | reverse complement strand
CATCGTTCTTTCGATGGTACCTTCTGGGAAATCGACTCGAACGTGGGTGCACCGACGGGCAACCACTTCCCGCTTTGGCAAAACTACTCTTACTACTCCATTGAATATTACGATGACATGTGGGACGATCCGCGTACGCTCGTGGGTTATCGTCTCTTGTGGGCTGCTCGCCTGCGTGCCATCTCTTATGGTGATACCGATCCGGGTGTAGAAGCGCTCTATTTGCGCGCAATGACCTACGCACCGCTCTGTTATCAGGCCATTATTGAATACGCTGAATTCTTGAAGGCGCACTATCCAAAGGATGCTGACCGTTGGCTCGTCTGGGCTGAAGGGGTGACATATGGCTTGTGGCGTTATCCGTCGATCGGTTGGAATTTGCTTAACAACAATATTCCTGCACCTTTGAAGGCGCAATATGGCGAATTGGGCGCTTTGGCAGCCTTTAAGCAACTTCACGTGCGCATGCATGACTCCAATCGTAAGACGCGTGAATCGTACAACTATCAGCAGTATGTGATTAATCCGCAGACGGGTTACTTTAATGAAACGAACCTGATTTCACTCGCTGCTACAGCGCTTGACGCACGTTATGGTACTGCACGCTTCAATAACTTGGTGAACTGGGGAAATAGTTACTTCGCCGCCGGTTCGAGTGCCTACACGACGTATCAGACGATGTTGCAGTCGGTGTATGAAGCAAATGGCAATCCGCTCGGCGTGAAGGCAACTTGCTTGGAAGCTTTGATGGATGCCTCTAAGACAGGCAATCGCGTCTCCTTCAATGAAATGAGTGCGCTTTATGTGAATCTCTTCCAGGATGCAAAGACCTATCCAACACTCTCGGATGAAACGCCTCCGTATGACTATCCGATGGTTTCGGCTGATGGTGCGGTGACCTTGAGCTCGTATCCAGACTTAAATCTCACGGGTACGGTGGATGATTTGCACGCTTCGGCTCAGGATTTCTGTCACGCGAAGTGCGTGATTGACAATGCGGCCTTTGGGACTTATAGCGTAGCCACCCAACCCCAGACCGATGACCCGTGGATCATGGTGCAACTCCCAGGTGATGCTGAAATCTTTGGCGTTGTCGTGCAGAATGCTGAAGGCTCCTTGCCATTGGTCGTTGAAATCTCCGCAGACGCTCAAACGTGGACTACGCTCGTTGCTGGGCGTACCGTTGGGGCAGGGGAGAAACTCAATGTCTCCTTTAATGGTTCGACGATTTCGAAGTATGTACGTGTCCGTTATTCTAACACCACCGGTGGCGAAGTGCGCTTGAAACTGAATAAGGTTCAGGTCTTCGCTAAGAAACGTTATTAAGAGAGAAAGGAGGATACTACTATGAAAATGACGAAATTCTTCTCTCTTCTCGCAACGCTTGCTTGCGCGACCTCTTTATCTGCTGCGACCTTGCAGAGTCTTGTGACCAATGAACATAAGAATGGCGATGTCATCATGGTGCCTAATGGCACGTATGATCCCTCCAACTTGCGCACGGAAACGCGTAAGCTCACCTTCCGTGCAGAAAGCGATGGTGGCGTCATTATTGATGGTGGCAACACCGAACGATGCGTGGACCTCTCTGACACAATTACGTTGGAAGGGTTTGTCCTTCAGAATGGTAAGGCTGACCGTGGTGGTGGTGTACGTGGCGGTACGATTATCCGCACGACCATTCAGAACTGTTCGGCAACCTTTGGTGGCGGTTCGTATCAGACCCGCGCCTATGTCTCCACCTATAAGGGCAATACGGCTGAATTCTTCGGTATGGCTGCCTATGGTGGTTCGGCCTTCTCCTGCCGCGTGGAAGGCAACGCTTCTGCGACCTACGGTGGCGGTATGGGTGCCCTCTTCGGCGTTACGGTGGCCAACACCTCGGTGACGGGCAATACCGCCCTGCACGATAACGCAGGTGTCTTGCTTTCGCCTGCGCAGAACATGGTGTACTTTGGCAACGTCGCTCAGCGCGGTCTCTATGAAGGCGCTCCGATGGAATCGGCCAATAGCCTCGGTTCTGAAGTTGAAAACGCGAAGTTCTTAGCTGACACGGATATCTTTACGAATGCCGCTGCGGGTGATTACACGCTCAATGTCAATGTGGCATCTTCTTTG
>JAGCML010000025.1 GCA_017646485.1 Kiritimatiellia bacterium | reverse complement strand
TTTTTTTGGATTTTTTTATTTTTTTGGAAAATGGCTGAGAAAAACTCTTTTGTTCGGTGAAAATCGGTTGGAGAGAGAGGAGCTATTTTCCTTTTCTTCATGGAGAACCGCAGGATTACGTTGCAATGAAGCAGAGGCAAGGGGTGGTGATGAGAAGTTAAAGGGGTGTGATTTTGATGGAGAGGTGTTGGGCTAAGGCGCGCCAATCCTCTGGGGTAAAGCGCGGGAGAGGGGTGCTAAGCGTATTCCAGTCAGGGAACGCGCCATAGTTTCGGAGATGCCATTGGGCATAGGCTGTGGCGGAGGTGGCCATGGCGAAGCGACGTTGGCGACAGTCTTGTTGGAGGAGAGCGTCGATACGTTGCAACCATTCGGCGGCGATGGTATCGGTGGGTGCTTATGCAAGGGTTTGCCGTAAGGTCATGCCTGCGAGTGAGTAGAGGAGGCGAAGCTCATCGGTAAGGGCGGCGGTTTCAGGGGGTTGGGCAAGGTATGCGTTTAGTGCGGATTCAAATGCCTGCTTTGGGGTAAAGGCGAGATTGGGGGTGTCTGCGAGGGTGTTGTATTGTTGCCAATACGCGAAGGCGATGGGGTTGGTATCGCTATCTGCGCTGCACCATCCTTGGCAAGCGGCTTCGTTTTGAAAATGTGCGAAACTCTCTTGGAGTGGGGTGTTTTCAGTGGGTTGGTAAATCCATGAAAGGTTGGCGGGCGGTGGTGTGGGAGAGACGAGGGCAATGCGCTCTGTGGGGAGATCCCATGGGAAACCATCAGGGAGGGGACTTGCCTCAAAGATAAACCAATGGGCATTGGGGAGGGCTTTCGAGAGTGCGGCCCAGATTTGTTGTGCTTGGGAGGCATCTTTTGGCGCGCAGGTCGTGAAGAGACATTCGCTTTTCCATGAATCAGGATAGGTGTCCACGAGGTGCTTGTAGTAACACGTTGCGGCTTCTTCAAAGGACTTGTCAGAGGTAATCGTGGAGGGAAGGCCAGTAAAGACGGGCAACATCACTTGATGTCTCCATCCATGATAGGTAAAGCTCCAGTATTCAGGGAAACGGGCGGTGCGTTCTTTTTCAGTTGTGGGGAGGAATGCTTCAGGTGGAAGCGTTTCCCCCTTCATCCAACGATCCATCCAAATGGGGTGGGGGATGTCGGCAGGATGACGCTTGACGGCGATTTCATTGAGGACCTTATTCCAAACCGAGTCCATGCCGACAAAGATGGGGAAGCGTACGCTATCTGTCTGGTCGGGATAGAGATCTTCAACGAAATGGTTGGTGTCACTTGCATTTAAGAGTGCGAGTGAGGTGGCCGCCTGTGGGGTAAGGGCGATGAAGGTGAGTGGCTTGGAGCGAACGGGTGACGTTGCTTGGGGTTGCTTCTGGGCCAACTGCTGAATGTATTCGTGTGCGGGTTGTCCATTGATGAGCAGGGCTTCAGCTAACGCTTCTCCGCGCCAGAGTCGCACGATGAGTGTGGACTGCACATTTTTTCTGACTGCGACTTCGTATGCATAGGCATAGCGTTCGTCACAGTAGTAACGCAGAAAGTTGCGCTTGACCGCTTTGAATGCGTCGGGCAATTCATTACAGGCTAAGCTGACATAGCGTCCAGCGAAGAGGTCGCGCGGGTCGTAGAGAGAGACCGTGAGCTCAAAGCGTTCGCCACGCGTTAAAATGAGGTGGTGCTTGAGGAGGAGCCAACCTGGAATGAGGAGTTGGGCGATGCAACCCACGACGGCGAGTCCGAGCAAAATGCGTTTAAGGAGGTGTGAGGTGCGAGGGGCAAGGGGGAGCGCAGGCAAGAAGGAGGGTTCGGCGAGGGTGGGGAAGCGGTGGATTAGGCGGTTAGAAAAGCGCGCAAAGCAGATGTTGATGGCGAGGAAGAGGAGCCCGCAAATGATAAAGACGATGCCGCACGTCATTAATTCT
>JAGCML010000228.1 GCA_017646485.1 Kiritimatiellia bacterium | reverse complement strand
GATGAATGATGAATGATGAATGAGCGGCTGCGCAGCAGGACTGCATATGTGGATTTTAACACTAGAAACGCTAGGATGCGTCGAGCTTTTCGTAACACTAGGCTACGCCCACGAAAAGCCAACGCATCTGCGATATGTGTGCAAAGGACTGTATGTGGTTTTCCACGAGTCGCACAGGTCTTGCACGCTGCTCGAAATGGGCACATTGTCCCGCTACCCTTCGGGTCCGGGCGCATCGAACTCATTTCTCGTCAGTGTGCGCTGATGTACGATATGTGCAACGGACTGCCAGCGTGGTTTAACGCAAGGACGACGGGGGTATTTGTTTAATGATGAATGATGAATGACGAATTTTTGATTAGCACGTCTATCATCTGCCGCCCTTATTTCCTGCGCGCAGCGAGCGAGGGTGCATGTGTTCGCTTCGCTTGCAGTTGACGGTTGAGGTTTTGGCGGATTCCCCTTTATTCGCGATTCATCATCTTTTTAAGCGTTAGGCGAATGGCTTTGTTTTTCTGCTTGATGCGTTGGGGGTCAAAGTCGCCGTTGGTCAAAGAGAGGGGGTCAATTTGGTATTCGGTTTCAAGGAATTCTGCTAACTTTTGGGAGAGACGCCAGAGGGCGGCGGCTTCAGGTAAGTAAGCATTTTTGTAGAAGACATCGCCTGCGTGATCGTAAAGAATCATCGCTTGCATCGTGTGAATCAACATCTCAGCGCGTCCGATGAGATTCTCCTCTGAGTCCGTTTCGTATTTAGTATTCAGAGGGGAGGGGATGTTGGGCAATAAATCTAAAAAGAGTTGTAAGGCTTCTGCGGGGAAGCCACGGCGCATTTTGAGCATTGCGAGGGTGTCAAGCGACGCAACTGAATGGGTTTTAATGCGGTGGACGAGGTGGTAGGCGCGTTCGGTTTCAATGCCCATCTGGTAGTAAGTCCACGCGACAGAGTTGAGCACTTCGTCATTTTCTGGAAAGGTCTGTAAGTAGGTTTCAAGTGCTTCGGGCGTGGGAATGCATGCGTCAAAGAGGTGGCTATGGTAGGTCGTGACTAAGATCTCTTGCATCTCCTCATCTTCTGTAGCGGTAAAGGCTGCATACCAAGCAGGATAATCAAGCAACTTTGCGGCAGGCTCAACATCAAGACAGTGCTCCAAAGCAATCCGAAGGCATGCACCTTGCGCATGGACTAACCCAAATGTAAAGAGGGTGAAGAGGAGGCAAATCAACGTTTTCATGCGGGTGACCACGGGGTAATATCCGTAAAGGCTGGGTGGTGTAAATCTTTATCAGAGAGGATAGGGGCACACATGAGTTTCGGCCACGGGATATTCAACGTGGGGTCATCGAAGCGGATACCACGTTCGGCCTGCGGACAATAGAAGTTGTCACACTTGTAAGAGAAAAGGGTGTTGTCTTCTAAGACGGCAAAGCCATGTGCAAATCCACGGGGGATGAAGAATTGATGGCCATTTTCTGCGGTAAGGAGCGTGGCCACAAATTGACCATAGGTCGGTGACCCTTGGCGAATGTCAACGGCTACATCCCACACGGCACCCCGAATTACGCGGACTAATTTGGCCTGTGCATGGGGGCCATCTTGCCAATGTAAGCCGCGAATCACCCCTCGCATGGAGGCACTCTCATTGTCTTGCACAAAGGTGGTGTCAATGCCTACCGCTTGATAGGCTGCGGCATTGTAGGTTTCGCAAAAATAGCCACGCGCATCGCGGAAAATCTTCGGCACCAAAATCTTCACGTCTGGAATGTTGGAGGGTAACACTTGCATGGCGACCTCTCAATCAAAGGGCTTCATTTCGTGCTGCAATCGCAAAGATGTATTCGCCGTAGGTAGACTTGCGCACCTTCTCTGCTGCTTGCAACATCTGGTCTTTGGTGATGAATCCCATGCGCCAGGCGATTTCTTCAATGCAGGCAATCTTTAAGCCCTGGCGGTCTTGAATTGTTTTGACGTAGCTGGCGGCATCTTGAAGCGCATCATGGGTGCCTGTGTCCAACCAGGCAAACCCGCGTCCGAGGAGCTGCACATTGAGTTCGCCACGCGCTAAATAGGTCTTGTTGATGTCGGTGATTTCATACTCACCGCGTGCGGAGGGTTTTAGGGATTCTGCGATGCGCACAACGTCATTGTCATAGAAGTAAAGGCCAGTGACGGCATAGTTGCTCTTGGGGTGAGCAGGCTTTTCCTCAATGGAAACGGCTTTCCCCTCAGCATCAAATTCCACCACGCCGAAACGTTCAGGGTCGCAGACATAGTAACCAAACACCGTGGCGCCCTTCGCCTCGGAGGCTTTCTTTAGCGTATTGCTGAAGCCTTGGCCATAGAAGATGTTGTCACCCAAAATCAAGCAGACTGGATCGTCACCGATGAATTCTTTTCCCAAAACAAAGGCTTGGGCCAAACCATTGGGTTGTTCTTGTACTTTGTAGGAGAGTTTGAGCCCCAGTTCTGCGCCATCTCCAAGCAACGCCTCAAACATTGGCGTCGCTTCAGGGGTTGAAATGATGAGAATCTCTTGGATGCCGGCCAACATTAAGGTGGAGAGCGGATAGTAAATCATCGGCTTGTCATACACGGGCAAGAGTTGCTTACAAACCGTTAAGGTGGCGGGATACAACCGTGTACCAGCGCCTCCAGCAAGGATGATTCCTTTACGCATCGTGAGCTTCCTTTCCTTAAAGGGGTTGAGCAGGGGTTTCGGCGGGGACTTTTTTGCGAGGGACAAAGCCGTTTGCGCAGACGAAGAGCAGGCCATAGAGCATCATGCACGCTGGACTACGGAAGACCAGGTCAATGAAGCTATGCGCCAAAATCATCGTGGTGGCAATAAAGGCAAAGACGCAATAGGCGCAAATGCGGTTGAACCAACACCGATCTGCGACGGCGTCATTCATTGGCACCGAAGGACTGCGGAGCAGGGTGGCGAAGAAGGGAATCAGAAGCGCCAAAATGCATCCAACCATGAGGGAGAAGCCGACAAGACCATGTTCGGCAAGGAATTGTAAGGTGTCATTGTGAACATTGGCCTGGCCCACGCCAGTACGATTGCGCAACCAGATACGTTCTTCAGGGTCGTCCGTATTGATGTACTGTGCATTTAACCAACGGAAACTCCAGGCGCCTGCGCCAAAGTAGAAGTAGTCATCCCACTGACGAAGGGCGAGAATTCCTTGGTAGCCGGCACGCATAAGCATAGGGTCTTCAAAGAAGGTCGCCCAATCGGTGTCGCCAATTTCCTTGAGGACAGTGTCCACCGCAGGAATCTTTTGGTAAGCGGGGAGGGCAAAGGCTGCGGCTTTTTCTTCTTCGGTTTGGGCTAAGCGTAAAGCTTCGTCGCGCGTGGCATTCGCATTAACTGCGTAGATGCGGAATGCTGCAGAGCCGATGACGATAAAGGTGGCCAAGAAGAGGAAGGCGGGCACGGTGAAGCGATACTTCGCAGGCACAGATCCCATGTAGCGAATGGGCACATAAACGGTGGTGATGGCCAGAATTGCCAAGGTGAACAACACCCCTGCACGCGAACCCGAAAGAATCGCAGAAATTGCGCAGAGGAGCGCGGCAATCAGATAGAACCACGGCGGCATGCGGGTGTGTTCGCGATGTTCAAGCACCCACAAATACATGCCGATGGAGAGGGCCATGACTGCGGGGAAGAAGCAGGCGGCGTGATTGGGATAACCGAAGGTCGCAAAGAAGAAGGCGTGGCTTTCCATGCCCCAATACAAGAAGGTGCCATCCATCACAAATTGGATAATGCCCGCAATGGCCAAAACCGCAGTCATCATGCAGATGAAGGTGCAGAGCAGACGTTTTGAGTGGCGGAGGGTGGCATGGCGAATAGCCAAAAGGGCCACTAAGACAGGGGTAAACCATGCGAGGACGGTCACCGCTTCATCGGAACGGAATGCGTGGGGAAGCCAAGGCACAAGCAAGGAGTCGGGTACTTGCAAGTAGACCGCCTGCGAGGGATCTGCCGGGGGCTTGGCAATAAGTTCTGTCACGCTGGGGTGGCGCAAACATTCAAAGGCTGGCGAAACCACTTCCCATGCCTTTTTCGCGGGATCCCATTCCACAAAGGTGTAGGCATTGAGCCATTGAATGGTCAAAAAGAGCGTCAAGGCGATGGTCAACCAGGTGAGCGGATCGCGACAAACCGATCGCCACACACGTGCGCGGGCATCTAGGAGGGATTCGGTGCGGCGTTGCTCTGGAAGTAAAAACATCACTTCCGCGATGAGCAACGTCAACCATGGCGCCCACGAGGCGAGCCATTTGGGAACAATGCCACCCCCCAGCCAGGTGAATAGCGTGAACATTAATGCAACAAGTGCGACAACAGCATATCGAGCAATACCCATAATGCGAATAGTCTACCATAAATAGTAATTCGCGCGCGAGGGAGTATCTGCAGAGAAGTGCTTTTTATTCGTGAGAAGACACCTATTTTGCAATAAAATCTGTTTGAGTGTAGGGAGACGCTGGGGATGCGTGAAAGAACTTACAGGTGCAAAGTTCTGCAGAAAGAGGCTTTTCTTCACCTGGGGGTGTTGTGTTATACTGACCTTGTTCGCGCAGTTGAATAGGAATGAGGTTAGCATATGGTGCGTGGTATTTCGCTTTTGAGTGGTGGCTTAGACTCCATGTTGGCTATTTGTCTCTTGAGAGAGCAGGGCATTGAGATGGAGGGGGTGGTCTTTAAGAGCCCATTCTTTGGGGTGAAGGGGGCTGAAAAGGCTGCGAAACAATTAGATGTGAAGTTGCACATCCTTGATTTTTCAGATGACATTCTCTCTTTGGTAAAGCATCCACCGCATGGATTTGGTGGTGCAATGAATCCATGTATTGACTGCCATGCCGTAATGATTCGTCGGGCAGGGGAGTTTATGCGTGCCAGCGGATATGATTTTGTCTCCACGGGTGAAGTGTTAAACCAACGCCCCATGTCCCAGAATCGTCGGAGTTTAGAGACGGTGGCAAAGTCTTCTGGCTTGGAGGGTTACCTCTTGCGTCCGCTTTCTGCGCAGTTGTTGGAGCCGACCATTCCCGAACAAGATGGCCGCATTGACCGTTCGCGCTTGGGCGCCATCTCTGGACGCAACCGCCAACCTCAGATGGAGTTGGTCAAACGTTACGGTTTGACGGAGTATCCGTCGCCCGCAGGCGGATGCCTTTTGACGGAAAAGGGGTTTTGCCGTAAGTTGAAAGACCTCTTTGATCACGCAGATGGGATTCCGCCAGTGGCGGAGGTGGAACTCTTGAAGTTCTCGCGTCAATTCCGCTTGCCTGATGGCGGACGTATCATTGTCGGGCGCAATCGTCAGGACAACTTGGCGCTCAAAGCGTTGCGCGAAGAGGGACGCACTATCTTACACACGGTGAATATTCCTGGCCCGACGGCGGTGGTATTGGGTGAAATTCCTGAGTCTGACCTTTTGCGCGCTGCGTCCATTATTGCAGATTACGGTGATAAGGGGACTTTAACCGATATCATTGTGAAGGTGATTACCCCTGAAGAAACGCGTGAAATCACCGTGACGCCTTTGACGCGTGAAACTTATCAACCCTGGATGCTTTAAAGAAAGTACATGCTATGACAAAGTCTTGGATGAGTTGGGTGGCAGTTGCAGCCTTAACAAGCGTTGCTTTCGCAGGTCGTGAGCGTATGAAGCCTGCGAGTTTTGTCGCAGCGGATTATGGTATCGCACCTGGAAAAACCTTTGTTGCCGCGGATGTGGAGCGCATGCTCGCTGATGTGAAGGCTTCACAGGCATTGAAAAAGCGCATTGTGTTCCAGCCGGGTGTCTATGATATCGGTGCAGAACAGTGCCAGATTCGGACGTGGTTCATCTCCAATCATGACCAAGTCAATCCACGAAAGGTCTTCTTGCCGTTGGAAGATCAGGTCAATGTGACGGTTGAAGGGAAGGGGGCCTTCTTCAATTTGCGTGGCCGTATTTTGCCCGTGGGGATTTGGAACTCCAAGGGAGTCCGCGTGAAGGACGTCACCGTGGATTACGAAATCCCAATGATTACGCAGATTACCTTCACCGCCGTGAATCCTGAAGCGCAGACTGTGACGTTCAAGCCGATTGAAGGTACGCAGGCTGAATTGCAGAATGGTCGCCTCTACTTTAAAGGATACGATTTTAGAAATTCGCCCGGTGGCGGCATTTTGTTTGAAGCCGACGGACGCATCGCCTATCGTACCAGTGACTGCGGTTTCAATTTAGGTAGCGTAACGGCAAATGCCGATGGCACGTACACCGCAGCTGCTTGCGCCAACAAGGCCTTTAAGGTCGGTCAAAATATGGCCTTGCGTGCTTGGGAACGCCCCGCACCTGGTGTCGTTATCTCGGATTCCTCGGATGTCACCTTGAAGGAGGTGACGATGCATTACGCTGATGGCATGGGCTTAATCTGCCAGAGCACGAAGGATATCACGTTGAAAAACTTTAAGGTCGTCCCCAATAAGGCAAAGGGACGCGTCTTCTCTACGCAGGCAGATGCGACGCACTTCTCGGGATGTTGGGGGAAGATTGAATCAAATGACGGCCTCTATCAGGGCATGATGGATGACGCCATTAATGTGCATGGCACCTATTTGCGCGTTCAGAAGCGCATTGATGATAAGACGCTTGAATGCGCTTATATGCATCCGCAGGCCTATGGTTTCTCTTGGGGCACTCCCGGTGAAGCGGTCATCTTCATCCAGTCGCGCACCATGACGATGCTGAACGAAACGAAGAATGTGTTGGAGTCGATTACACCTGTTGACCAACCCTCCATTACGGGTGCCAAGATTTTCCGTTTGACCTTTAAGCAACCCCTTCCTGCGGTGGTTGATCCCACTGTGACCCCCATGGGAATTGAAAATCTTTCGCGCACGCCTGCTGTTGACTTCGTGGGGAATATCGTGAAGGATAATCGTGCGCGTGGCGCACTCTTCTCTACGCCTGAAAAGGTCTATTGCGCCAACAACGTCTTTGACCATATCAGCGGCAGTGGCATCCTGTTGTGCGGTGACTGCAATGGTTGGTATGAAACGGGTGCCTGCACGGATGTGGTGATTGAAAAGAATACCTTCGTCAACGTGCTCACCTCGCCCTTCCAGTTCACCGAAGCTGCGATTAGTATCTGTCCGGAAATTCCTGAAATCAAGGAAGACTCCGCCTATCTGCATCGGAATATCACCATTCAAGACAACGTCTTCGCCACCTTTGACGCACCTTTGGTCTATGCCAAGAGCGTGGATGGCTTGGTCATTAAGGACAATGTATTCGTGAAGACCGCAGAGTATCAACCCTATCACTGGAATAAAGAATGGTTGACCCTGCGTCATTGCACCAATATGCAGGCAGACAAACCCACGGGTTTAAAGTAAGGTAAAATCATCCATGCGCATCTTAATCACGGCTGGCCCAACGCGTGAACCCCTTGATCCCGTGCGGTTCATCTCTAATCGTTCCACTGGTAAAATGGGGTTTGCGCTTGCGCAAGCCGCTCAGGCAAGAGGTCATGAGGTTACGCTCATTGCTGGTCCCGTGACCTTGCCCACGCCCGATGGCGTCACACGTGTGGATATTGAAACCGCGCTCCAAATGTTGGATGCGGTCGAATGTCACCTGCCGGCACATGAGGTCTACATCTCCTGTGCCGCAGTTGCTGACTGGCGCCCTGCAGTCTATTCTCCCACGAAACTGAAAAAAGCAGGGATGGATGGTACCATCCAACTCGTGCGCAACCCCGATATTTTAAAGACGGTTCGCCCGCTCAAAGACAATAAACTCTTTGTGGGCTTTGCTGCAGAAACTGGCGTGCCAGATGCAGAAGCTACACGAAAATTAAACGAAAAAGGGTTGGATTTCATTGTGGCAAATGATGTCACGGCCCCTGGTGCAGGCTTCGCCACCGACACTAATCGCGTTACCTTGCTTTATCCCAATGGCACACGCGAAGACCTTCCCCTTGCATCAAAATTAGAGATCGCCACCGCCATCATCAGCCGCATCGAACAGCTTCGTTCGGTCACGGACTGTTGATTGGTCGCAAGTGACCTTGTGTTTGGGTATTGGAGGGGGCAGGGAGAGATATTATTGTGTGGCTCTGTCATAGCCACGGCGCGCATGGATGCGCGCAAGCCGAAAATGCATCCTGCAGTAGGCCCGGGGAATGTTGGGCATAGACGTAGAGATGCTGCGTGCACCCCGAAAATGCGCCAGATTCGGTGGCGTTACTATCGTACACAACTATTCAAGCGATTTTGAGGTATGTAAATATTTTGCATTGTAGGTGAGTTTATGGTATTATGTGGTGATTATGGATGGAGTCTTTACCGATAAATGTATGGAATATGCACGGCAGTTGCTTGAAAAGTGCCGTGCTTGCGGTGTGCGTTTGGGCACCGCAGAGTCCTGCACGGGTGGACTTGTAAGCGGAATTTTATCTGCTATCCCAGGCGCCAGCGATGTCTTCGAAGGGACCGTGGTGGCCTATCAGAATCGCATCAAAGAGAAGTTGCTGAATGTGTCCGCAAAGACGCTTGCCACCATGGGAGCGGTGAGTGCGGAGTGCGCTGAAGAGATGGCGCAGGGTGTGTGCAACTTATTGGGCGTGCCTCTGGGGATTGCGGTGACAGGAATCGCCGGGCCAGGTGGCGCAACGCCAGAAAAGCCCGTGGGACGCGTCTATATTGCGGTGGCTTATCGCGGTATTGTGGCGGTGAAAGAGCATACTTTTGATGGCACTCGCGCTGCTGTAAGGGCGGCAACGGTTGAACATGCTTTGAGATTGGCACATGCGTGCCTTGAGAAAGAGACTGAAAAAATGGTAGACATTGACTGGAAGAACCTTGGGTTCTCGTATATGCCCACGCGGAGTCACATTCGCTACACGTGGAAGAATGGCGCTTGGGATGGCGGGGAGCTCGTAAATGAGCCGATGATTAAGATGTCAATCGCCGCAGGTTGCTTGCACTATGGTCAGGAATGTTTTGAGGGCATGAAGGTCTTCCGTCAGCAGGATGGGAAGATTGTTGCTTTCCGTCCGCAGGCGAATGCTGCTCGTATGCAGCGGACGGCCTATAAGACGGTGATGCCGCCTGTGCCGACCGAGATGTTTTTGGACGCCTTAAAGCGTGTGGTGCGTGACAATATCGATTATGTGCCGCCCTATGGTTGCGGTGCATCGATGTATGTGCGTCCGCTTTTGATTGGTACGGGTCCGCAGATTGGCGTGGCACCTGCGAATGAATACACCTTCATCATGATGGTGATGCCGATGGGCAATTACTACAAGGGTGGTATTAAGCCTGTGCGTGCGATTATCTTTGATGAATATGATCGTGCTGCACCGCAGGGTATGGGCGATGTGAAGGTGGGCGGCAACTATGCTGCAAGTCTCTTTGCGCATGAGAAGGCTCACGAAATGGGCTTCCCGGTGGAACTCTATTTGGATGCAAAGACGCACACCTGTGTGGAAGAATTCGCCACCTCGAACTTTATTGGTTTTAAGGAAGACGGCACGTTTGTGACGGTGAAGTCCTCTTCGGTGCTTCCTTCTGTAACGAATTTGTCCTTGCAGCAGCTCGCTGCAGATTTGGGACATCCTGTTGAAATTCGTCAGATTCCCTATGAGGAACTCCGCGAATTTACTGAAATCGGCGCCTGCGGAACTGCGGTGGTGGTAACGCCTGTATGCGAAGTGCATCGTAATGGCGAAGTGATTGAGATCGGTTCAAAGACCGATTGCGGACCGAACCTGCGTAAGTTACATGATATGATGCAGGATATTCAGTTTGGCCGCATTCCAGACGAGCACGGTTGGTGCTACGAACTCTAATGTAATCACGTTTATGGTCTGCGGCAGAAGCGTAGCAATAGCCTGCCGCAGCACTTTTCCCTTTTTCCAATCAGCCTCTGACTGAAAGGTTTTACAATGACACAGGCCCCCCAATATCAGCAGTTCGTCGGTCGTCCCGGAAGTTTTTCCGGGGAGAGTTTGACGCAAGAAATGCTTCGAAAGCAGGGCCGTAGCGGCGCTCAGTGCGTGGTGGACGGTTTAATTAGCAACGGTTGCAAAGTGCTTTTCGGGTATCCCGGTGGTACGGTAATCGACATTTTTGACAAGCTTTACGATTCGCCGATTAAGTTTGTGCTCCCTCGTCACGAACAGGGTGGCATTCACATGGCAGATGGTTATGCACGTGCCACGGGTAAGGTGGGCTGTGCGCTTGTTACCTCTGGTCCGGGTGCAACGAATGCCGTCACAGGTTTGGCAACCGCGATGATGGATGGTGTGCCGATGGTGGTCATCTCTGGTCAGGTGAGTATGAATCTCATCGGTACGGATGCCTTCCAGGAAGCTGATACAACGGGTATTACGCGTGGTGTGACGAAGCACAACTTCTTGGTGCGCTCGGTGGATGAATTGCCACGTATCATTGCGGAAGCCTTCTTTATTGCAAGCACGGGTAAGCCGGGACCTGTTTTGATTGACATCCCGAAGAACATTCAGCAGCAGTACACACTCCGTCCGGATGTGAGCATGCAGGATGTCTCGATTCGCGCTTATCAGCCAACCTTATTGCCGCCTCCAGAGCAGGTGGCGCGCTTGGCAGAGGCAATCAATAAGTCGCATCGTCCCGTGTTGTATGTGGGCGGTGGTGCGATTGTTTCGAATAGCTGCGCCTTATTGCGTTCCTTGGCAGAAACCTATGACATTCCCGTCTGCACGACGTTGATGGGCTTGGGTGCATTCCCTGAAACGAGTCCGCTCTCGATGTGGATGGTGGGCATGCATGGTTCGATTGCTG
>JAGCML010000227.1 GCA_017646485.1 Kiritimatiellia bacterium | reverse complement strand
TTGTGACCGACGGTCTTGGCGGCAGAGTGAACGGCGTGCCGCGTGAGGACGGCTTTGACATTACCGTGGCGTCCGAAATTATGGCGGTGTTCTGTCTTTCAAACGATATTGAGGATCTGAAGAACCGCCTTTCGCGCATCTTCAATCCTAAAGACGGCAAGTCTTTGATGCTCGCTTGCGACCACGGCTTCATCATGGGCCCCACGGGCGGCGTTGAACGCGTCGACCTCTCCATCGTTCCCTTGATGAAGTACGCTGACTGCTTGATGTGCACCCGCGGTATCCTCCGTTCCGTCATCCCTCCGACCTCCACGATTCCTGTTTGCTTGCGCTCTGACGCTGGCTCCTCGATCTTGACCAACCTCAATGACAACGTGGTCATCGATCCTGAAGACGCCATCCGCATGAACGTTTCTGCAATGGCAGTCATGGTTGCTGTGGGCGATGAACTCATGGAAGCCAAGACGATGGCCAACCTCTATCACACCGTTGACATCGGCCAGAAGTATGGCATTCCTGTCATGGGCGTGACTGCAGTCGGTAAGCAGATGACCCGCGATGCAAAGTACTTCCGCCTTGCCACCCGCATGTGCGCAGAAAACGGTGCAAACATCGTGAAGTCCTACTACACCGAAGGCTTCGAAACCGTCACCGCTTCCTGCCCTGTGCCGATCGTGATCGCTGGCGGTAAGAAGATCCCCGAACGCGACGCTCTCGAACTCGCCTATCGCGCAATGAACGAAGGCGCCGCTGGTGTGGACATGGGTCGTAACGTCTTCCAGTCTGAAAATCCTGCTGCGATGATTCGCGCTGTGGCCGCTGTCATCCACAAGAACATGAAGCCGGATGAAGCTTACCAGATGTACTTGGACCTCTCCAAGTAATTCGCTGGGACGTCATCCCCTCCATCACGCTTCGCACTCCGCGAAGCGTGATTTTTTTATAGGTGTCAATTAACACGCGCTTATCGCCTCACGAATAGAGTATTTACGCTTCCTCTCGGTTATCCATCATTGCGGTCTATTTCCGGATAAAACCAATCGCTTTTTAGTACATATTCTGCTTTTCGACTACACGGCACCCGCTTTTTTTGATAAAGTATTGATAATAAGGAGTTAGGCGATGTCTCAGAATTTCTTCACCCCCCTTCTTCGTGTTATCAAAACACAAGGCGAACTGGTGCGACGTATTGAAACGCGTGGCATGTTGGGTATTCGCAAATTTGACATCTACGCCTACCATGAAGATTATTTTATCCTTCAAACAGGTGCGACCGAAAAGGAAGAACTCGAAAGTCTCTATCGCCGTCCCACGATTCTCATCCGACGCAAAGATCTCACACCGCATACGCCAAAGGGATGGATCCTTGCTTTAGGCACTGGCCACTTCGGCACAATCCTCACGCCCCTTTTCTCACAAGAATTCGGTAAAGACCTTTGTAAGCTCCCCGCCAATAAACGTTCTGACGTCATCACCCACAAAGTTGTCTTGGCCAATCTTACCCAGAAAACGATTGACTTACTCCAGCGTGACACTGACTTCAACCTCTTAGTCGAAGCCGATCAATGGCTCCAAAAGTATCACATCGGCCTTGAACACATTCGCTATTTTGAACGTACTCCCGAAGTCCTAAAGCATACAGAGACCCTGGGGCAACTCTGGCGTGTACGCCAACAGGTCTATACGACCGACGAAATGCGTGAAACCTTGGCGCGAGCCTACCAAATCCTTGAATCCGACACCCACTTCTATGTGAGCGTTCGCGGGATTCGTTGGTTGACCTACAAAGAATTCATGCGCATTTCTGCGTTGGCACGTACCTCTGCCGAACTCGTCAAAGCCGCCCTCCACGAATGGGTCGCCATGCCCTCGGGCGCCACACAGAGTCCCATGCGCAGTGTCAAATTTGCCGGACGCCATGCGATGGAGTTCTTTGGCATTTCACGAGATGCGGCAGAGAAGTATTTAATCCCCTCCTTAGAGCGCATGCTTGAAGGAATTCTCCTCAAGCGCATGACGCCAGAAGACGTGGCCGACACGCTTGAAGGCATTGGTCTCCTCTTCAAGAAAGCCCTCCATTCACCAGCCTTTGCCGATCCGGACTCTGAGGAATCCGTTCGTTATCTTTACGATTTAATTTTTGATGATGTGAGCGCCACCACCACCAAGGTTGACTTTGACGCCCGCAAGATTGCCCTCCCTGGTGCGACCTTCCACAATGGTCTTCCCGTTTATCACCCTGGCATTGATAAACAATCGCGCACCATGGTGGAATACTTAACGCAACGCTTAAGCCACAATGAATTCGCGGAATACATCAACATCTGCGATGTGCGCTCCACGAAGAAGTTGTCCTCTGGCAGTGGTCAGTCACGTGAAATCGTCCTCAAGACTAATCGGATGCCCGTGCCGATTTCCTACATTCAGAAGCGCTTAGGTAGCGTTCGCTCGGGCTATGCGAATTATCTCCTTACGCGTGCCAATGTTTTCCGTGCTCTTGGCGCTGACTATCCCTTCTTCCAATTGATTAGTGTCACCTCCCATGACCAACATCGTGAAGAGACCCCCTACTTCATTCGTTCACGTTGCCCAGGCGATCCATTAGATGCGATTCCGACTTCGTTATTCAAGACCGACCCCGACAATCCTGATAGCAACGAAGACCCGAATGTCATCTTAAAACTCTCCGAACTCTACGGTTGGGCAGCCGCACAAAATTTAGTCGTCAAGAAATTTATTCCTGGCGACCCGCCCACCTGCAGATTTGGTCGAGGAAAAGAGATCTTCGAATTCGTCTATGATGCACGCTACCATCGACCAATGCCTGCTCGCGTGAGAGTGTGTTCCATTCGCGGCACAATGGGTTGGCCCAATTTGACACAAAACAGCACCAACCTACGCGACGTCCATAAATTCTACCTCCACGCCTATGCGATTGCGATGGGGAATTTCTGGCGACAACATGCCGAAACTTGCACCCTAAACGAGTGCGCCTCCGCCTTCTTTAATGGCTTCGAACGTAAAATTGAAGCGATGCAGTGGGCCTACTACAGCGACCGCGAAAACTTTGACACCTTTGATCCAGGCTTACGTCAAGTTTACAACTTCCGTGCACGCTTAGACTTTGCGCTTTGGGGGTTGGAGCGCGCAGGCAAAGACCTCCCCGCATTGCGCGAACACTTTATGGACCATGTGCGTGATGTTTTCATCCGAATTTAATCGTTTTATCCATACTTTATTGGTATAAACGTACACAAAAAAAGCAAAATTAGTTATAATACTTGCTATGGATATGAAGAAGTTTTTACTTTTACCAGCACTCTTTTGTTCGACCTTGTTACTTGCACAGTACCAAGACTACTCTACGATGGGCAAAACCCCGTCCGAACTTCAGTTTATTGATGATCCGTTGAAGATTGAACTGAAGGAACCCTCTTGGTTTTGGCACAACCCTAAAAAAGACACTGCTGAAGAACAATTAATCTACGCCCTCCGTCTTGAGCGTGAAGGCGATTGGGAAGATGCCATCGAGGCCTATGACGACTTGGTCCACGAATGGCACGCCACCCCCGAAGCGCTGACTGCCCAACTCTCCATTGCGCGCTTAAATGCGCTTCATCAGCAGACGCAAGCCGCCTACGATGCGGACATCTACTTATTGGCTCACTTCGCCGGACGCTTTGAATTAGACCCCGTCTTAAGCGATGCTGTGGCACAAGCAGACCTGCTCACCGCACAAGACCTCGGCAGAACCTTCCGCCGCAATTCTGGCGCCGCCCTCCGTGCAAACTACGAACGCATCATTCACTTTGCACCACGTTGGCCCCGCGTACCAGAACTTCTCCTCAAGATTGCAGAGATTTACATGCGCAGCGAGGAATATGACAGCGCAGTCACGATTTGCGACCGCATTATTGTGGACTGGTCAAGCAATATCAATGTGGATGAAGTCCTCACGACCTACTGCACCGCTTGCAGAAAACAGGCCGACGTTTGGCAGAATGATACTGGCCGCCTGCGCCTTTTAGAAGACCTTATTGGTGGTGCGCGTGCCTATGCACCCTCACATGCCAATAACACCACCTTCGCCGAATGGCAAAAAGAAATTTACATCATGCGCAGAAATCGCTCCTACGAAAAGGCGACCTTCTACGACAACCCCAAAGCCTACTCGATTGAAGCGGCCATTGGCGCCTATCAAACCTTCCTGCGCGAATTCCCTGATGCACCGCAGGCCGAACAGGTTCGAGCACGCCTTGCTGAGCTCTCTCTTTGCAACACCTCCTCTTCCCAGAAAGAATAACATCCGTGAAATCCTATAACCTTTTTGCAGCATTCATCGCTTGTGTCGCCTTGTTAACCGGTTGTGCAGGTTACCAGCGTGGTTCTGCCGTAGCACGTGAATTACGCACCATTCACATTCCAGCCTTTGAAAACCACACCGAATATCCAATGGTCGGCGCCTCTGCGACCCAACAATTCTTAGATGCGGTCATTGAAGATGGCACCTTCACCCCCATGTCATTTGAAACGGCTCGCCTGCGCACACAGGTCATCATCAAATCTTGTAGCACCGACTCCGTCCGCTATGACCGTGACAACTTAATCGTTCCGGACGAATACTACTTAACCTTGACCGCCGAGCTCTACATCTTTGATGCGAAGACCGGTGAAACCTATGTCGATGGGAAAAAGGTTATTGCCACCGACACCATGCTCACGCGCAACCACTATCAGACTGGCATCAATGATGCCATCCCGCGTGTCGCACGTCGATTGGCTCGCAATCTCTTAGACGAACTACAGAGCATCGAACAGAAGTAATCCAACTCTTCAATTTTCTCTACCGCGCAGCAGAATCTTGCTGCGCGTTTCTCTATAAACAATCGCTTGAATCACT
>JAGCML010000226.1 GCA_017646485.1 Kiritimatiellia bacterium | reverse complement strand
TTCCTCGTTTTTTTCACCGTTATCAGTACCTTTCTTCAACTCCACGCTGGCATTGCTGTTTTTGAAGATGGCCCATGGTTGCGTTCAAATTTACTTCTGATTTACGACGGTACGCGCCCCGTTCCAAAGTCGCCCAATGGGAAATACAAAATTCCAGATTGGGCACGTGCCATTTGGTGGATTGCCTACGAAAAATGTCCACATCTTTGTGCTCGCGAAGATTACGACCTTCGTAATTATGAGATTCCTCCAGAAGTCGATGAAATTTCTGTCTTTATGACCGTGGCCTGTAGCATCTGCAATCCAGCGCAGGTGAGCGATCCACCTTGTTATCATGCCCCCTTGGCTGGTGGTGGTATTTATTTGTACGATCACGTTGAATGTGATTATAATCCGAACGTTATCCAGCCACGGCTCGTTTATCAAGGATTGCAAAATCACGACAAGCCAATGTCGACATCGCCATTCAGTGCGATTCTCAAAGATGAACACCCTCATGTTTATCGCACTCGACATTGTGCAGAATGCTATCCCCCTAAAACGGTCATCGTACCTGAAGGTGTCACTTCTATTGGAGGGGAATCTTTAATGGACTGTGAAGCAGAAGGAATTATTGGCAGATCAATCATTCTGCCTTCAAGCCTAACAACCATTGACAGCTGGACGTTTACGAATGAGCAGCTCAAACATATCCAACAAATTTATATCCCTCAAAATGTAACCTCCATTCACCCCAAAGCTTTTCGTCCTTATAATTTCGCTTGCCTTGTTCAGCCAGGCAAGTTTATTGTTTCCCCAAAAAATCTTAATTATGCCTCATTGGATAATAATCTCTGCACAAAAGATGGCAAAACACTCATCATGGCGGGCACGCCAGATGGCGAAACAATCACAATTCCAAAAAGTGTTACTCGTCCTAAGGAAGACATTCCGTTTGATGATGCCATCGCCCTCCATTCCGCTGTTACAAAATTCATTGTAGCGGAGGACCACCCAGACTTTTCAACGATTAACGGCTATCTTTGTAGCAAAGATGGTAAGGAATTAATCAAAATTCCTGCTGGATTAAAAGATATTCGTATTCCTGACAACATTACCGCTATACATGAAAATGTCCTTCCTTGTAGTCCACGCATCAACTCCATCACCTACCGTAAAGGCCTTCAATTTCTCACCTCTTCCTCTCGTCCTGGCTTTGAATTTCTATGCGATTATTATTCAACTGCATGCCGAGACTGTACGCAAGGAATGAGTTGTGGAAAGATTCGCATGACCACCATCACAGATCCAGAACAAACGGGCGATTTCAGCTTAATCAGGGTCACCTTTAAACATATCACATGGGATGAATATCGAATGGAGGGGTGCCAAACCGAAGAACAATAAGAGAGAGCGCCACCACATTCCCCCCTTTTTAAAATGAATCCTCAATATCCCGCTTTTACGAACCAACAACACGGGATGCTTTTGATATACTATTCTTACCTCTAATAGTGCTACGAATAGATTTTACATTGGATTAAGGAGGCGCAATGGATTTTGTTCACCCGATTAATTCCCAAAAGAAGAAAAAACATGGGAAACGGTGCATCTTTGCCATCCTAATAACATTCGGCATTCTGCTACTTTCGGCGATTCTCCTTCTGTGCCTTCTTCCGACGCTTCTTTCCACACCAGCAGTGCGTGAACGTGTACTTGCGATTGTTAATGAGAAGATGGCCCCTGCCTCACTTTCGATTGAATCGTGGTCATTGGCCTGGTTTCAGCAGCAAACCCTCTCTAACATCACCTATACAGACCCCATTCAGAAAATCAACGCCTCCGTTCCTGAAATTCAACTCAATAGTCTTTGGGAATTATTGCCGATTGGAAAAATTGAAGCCGACCTTTGCATAAACGCGCCATCACTCTCAATTCCCCTCCCCGAATACCAATCTAAATCCCGTGCACTGCCGCCCCCTATCGTTAAAAAGTCAGCCGATACACCACCTGGGGGTACGACGCCTCCCCAGTGTTTTGTACTCCCCGCATGGGATATCGCCTTCAATTTAACCATTCATCAGGCCAAGATTACCACACCTACGCGTCCCGATCCCCTTTTGCAAAAGGGGGAATTGGCCCTCTCGATCCCTGCGCTTAATGAACCCATTCAAGCGACACTCTCCGCCCTCCTTTTAGATGCCGAACTCAAAACCGATGTCACCACCACCTCCTTGGAGCAACTCCTCAGCGCGCCTATCACAGCGCAATGTTTGAATCAGTGTGACCTTTCTTTATGTGCGCCTTGGATTAACTTGAGTTTGAACACCGTACCTGCGCAATCAAAACTTTTCCCCAAGGCAACGCTTTCGCTTGCCCTAGATGTCGGCAAAACCTTCTCGCTCATCGACTCCTTCCATCTCGTCCCAGAACAAATCACTCACGCAACGGGACAACTCGCACTTAGCACCCAACTCACCCCCATCAACGAAGAGCGCCTTCATCTGGTAAGTTCAATTACCAGTAAAGCACTTGCCCTCACGTATGCCGGAAAAACATTGACTTGCGATCCTGCTCTTACGGCAGACCTGCTTTTGACACCTACGCATTTGATTGCTACAGACATTCGTCAACTTCAGCTTTCCCTTCCAGGTGTCACGCTGAATGGACGAGGCACTTTGATCAATGGTACCCTCTCTGCAAACATTCATACGCTCCCCCTCTGGAACACCTTCGCACCTTTCATTGGCGAATATCCGTTGCAGCGCCATCTCACAACCACCCTTACGGCAAAAGCGATTAATCAACAACTTGACCTCAATCTCAAGACCACAGCCGAACAATCCACTATCGGCGAACTTTCCTTGACCATTGATACACTTGATCCGCTTCAACAGACCTTTAAAGCCCTAAAACTCAGTAGTCACTGGACCGTTGCTGAAGTTTTAGCCACCCTTTGTCAATTGCCGAAAGACACCTCGGTAATGGGCGACCTCTATCTTAACTTGGCTGCAACTGGCGCCTTCAACGATTTGCGTTCAAATTTAACCTTTGCGCTCCAGAATGCAAAAGTGAAGAGCACCGCATGGCATCTTCAAGAGGCAGTATTGCTTGAAGGGAAGACTAGCCTCGCCTTTAAAGAAAATAGCCTCACCCTCTCCGACCTCACCCTTTCCTCACCCATTGCCTCACTCGCAGGTACTCTCACATCTGCCCCCTCCTCCGAAACGCCTTTAACCGCCACCCTTTCTGGTAAGCTGATGCCCGAACCGATTCTCAACAAGTGGCGCATTTGGGGAAAAGACGAAAAACCGCTTCACCTCACAGGCGACCTCTCATGTTCACTCACTGCCCAACAGCAGGCAGAAGCCCTTCAGGTTACGGCCGCACTTCAAAGTGAAACGCTCACGCTAAAACCTGCAGAAAGCGATCCCATTCAGTTGCCCTTCACCTTAGACACCACCTTGCAACAAGCGGGTTCTGCCACAACCGTAAAGCACTGTAAACTTTCCACCACAGGCTTAGACCTCCTTGCAGAGGGTGCATTCGTCTCAGCAACAGGCATGCTCCAACTCAAGGGTTCGCTCACCCCAGACTTTGACACCCTTTTCACCGCAATCCCACAGCTTGCCGAAAATCGTAAAACCTTTGCCATTTCGGGTAAGCATACACGCGACTTTACCATCGAAGCACCTGTTACGCAGGGCTTGCCTGGCATCATCAATTACGGAGAAGCCACGGCAGAAATTGCCTTTGATAGGGTGACTGAACCAGGGCTTGACATCCCCAATGGAGCCGTTAACCTCACGTTGCGCGAAGGAGTGATGGCCATTGATGGAATCATTCCGGTCAATGAAGGCACCGTGCAACTGCAGCCACGCCTTTCCATGATGGGAAACACCCCCATTCTCTCCTGGGCTCCAGACGGAAAAATCTTGAATCGGGTTCGCCTTACACAAAAGTTATTTGACACATTACTGGGCGCACTTACACCAATCCTCTCTGGTTCTGCAGACCCAGATGGATACCTTTCGTTGACTTGTAAGCAGCTTCACCTCCCCCTTGTTCAAGCGCCGCTTCCTCAATTAAATACACGCTTACAGCTTCAAGCCCAACATTGCACCTTGCAACCTAATGGCCCCATTAAAAACGTTCTTTCGACAGCGCTTGGGAAAAGTAGCACCTTACAATTGGATGATTCCGAATTAGAGGTCAACGTTGAAAATGGCGTCCTCACGACGAGTCCAATCTCCTTACGTGTCGAAGATCTCAAAATCACCTGTCAGGGCTCCACCCACTTAGAGACACAAGCAATTGACTACACCATTACCCTCCCGCTCACAGCAAAAGTCCTTGGGCGGACCATTAAAAAGACAGCCAAACCAGGCGAAACCTTAACCTTACCCATTCGCGGAACCATCCAACAGCCCGTGATTGACATGGAGCCATTGGTCGCGGCCTTCACAGAAAAAGCGGTTGAAAAGGCGAAGGACAAACTCTCTCAAAAGTTGGAAAAAGCGTTGAAAAAACGCACTGAAAAGCGTCAAAAACAGAAAAAAACCGAAAAGGACGCACGCGAAGAGGCATTGGAGAATGCATTGCGTGGTCTTTTTGGGAATTAAAAACGAGCGTAACCCATCATGGCAGACTGGAATATTCGTCCGAGAGCAACACAGTGTTCAGACTGTGGCGCCCCCTTTTCGCCTTCAACAATGGGTCACACCCTTTTAGTACAGACGGATGAAGGATACATTCGAAAAGACCTCTGTACACAGTGCTTTAAGCAAAAAGCACAAAACAATGGCGGGGTTATGTCAGCAGCATGGTCATTTACCGTGCCCAAGGAAAGCAACCGTAATCTGCGAAAAGAAGCACCTGTAAAAAAAGAAACCGCAATCCAACTGTTGCGAAAACTTATTGCGCGAGAAAACGCTGCCGATGTAGAAGCGATTTACATTTTAGCCATTTTATTGGAACGCAATAAGCAATTTATTGAACGGAGCGTGCATCGGCAACCCAATGGAACCACCACACGCATCTACGAATTTAAACCCACAGGCGAAGTCTTCCCAATTGAAGCACCAGACTTACGCATTGATAATCTCGCAGCGGTACAACAGCGTGTGATTGACTTGCTCGAAGGAAAAGAACAGCTCTCCACCACGGTTGAGCCTACGCCCCCAATCAACATTTGTCCCTTGCGCAAGAAATACATCGCAGTCTATCCGAAAACCCCTCTCAAACGCTACAAGAGGAACCACTAATGCCCAACTGGCTCTATTTTTCGCTCTCTGCTCTTGCAGTTGCCCTGCTAACGCTCATTATCTGGGTTTGGAATCGTGGGACGCAACGTCGCCGGTTCAACAAAACCTTTCCGCTCAACGCAGACCCCTATTGGAAGCCTGAACACGCCTGTTTCCTTGCTGCAATTGAAAAGGCCTACGCACTCCCCTTTGGATGGGCAAAACGTTTGCCCCATCAAAGCACCCCCATGGGACTCTATCTCATACTCTATCCTGAGCACTGCATCTATGATGACTGTGAAAATGAACATTTTCTTCATGCGCTTCGCTTCCATTTAAAGTTGAAGATGCCCAAAGAGCCGCTCACGGAAACCTTTGAAACCCTCGCCACTGCATGGCTCGAAGCAGAGACGTGCACCCCTTAATGATTTGATTTCGCAGGAAATGCCCTATGACAACCCCTAAAGGCAAGCTCATCGTTATTGACTTAATGCCCATTCTCTATCGTGGGTACTTCGTCTTCCTTAGCAAACCGCGTCGCACCGCTGAAGGCATCAACACCTCCTCTCTCTCCTTATTGGCCTCTACGCTGGAGCAAATGATTCGGAAATTCAACCCGACCCATTTGGCCATTGCGATGGAAAGTAGCACGCCGACCTTCCGTCATACGCTCTATCCCGAATACAAAGCGCAACGTGAAAAGATGCCCGAGGATATCGCCGCCTCAATCCTGCAGCCACAAGAATTGGCCGCCGCTTGGGGCGTTAAGCTCATTTCCATGGATGGCTACGAAGCTGATGATGTGCTTGGCACATTAGCTGCGCGTGGTGCAGCAGACGGTTTTGAAGTCATTATCGCCTCTCCAGATAAAGACCTTGGACAATTAGCGGGAGAAAATATCTCCATCTAT
>JAGCML010000225.1 GCA_017646485.1 Kiritimatiellia bacterium | reverse complement strand
GGAACGCTGATACGAAGCATGTGAAAGACTGCATGTAATTTTCCACGAGTCGCAGAAGTCTTGCAGCCTGCTCGAAATGGGCACATCTCCATTTCTCGTCAGGCTACGCTCTCGTCGAAGTGATAAGCGCACGCTAGCGAGTCCCTTTGTCTCTTATGTCCCTTTGTCCCATCGCCCACCGTCAGAAGCCCTGAGGGGGCGACAGTTTACAGCCAGGGGTAAGCGGAGCGTAGCCCCCGGTTCATTAGGAAGGCGGCAGCCTGTACCGCGCGAGCGTAGCTCGCCCCGCGAAGCGGTTACGCCATCCTTAAATTAATAAGCGCACGCTGGCGGAGCACGGAGATGTGCCCATGCGACGTAGCGTGCAAGATCGTGCGACTCGTGGAGTCTCACATGCTTCGTAGATGCATTGGCTTTTCGTGGGCGAAGCATAGTGTTACGAAAAGCTCGACGCATCTCCTGGTGTTCTTAGTGTTAAAATCCACATGCAGTCTTTCACATGCTCCACGTCAACGTTCCGTCGGCATGCGCAGTGAACTTTGAGAAAGGGGGATAAAAACAAAAAAATCGACCCGTCGGCCGATTTTTCTTTTTATGGTAGGGGTGCACGGGCTCGAACCGTGGACCCAGTGATTAAGAGTCACTTGCTCTACCAACTGAGCTACACCCCCATAAATGGAAAATGGAGCGAACTAAGGGACTCGAACCCTCAACATCCACCTTGGCAAGGTGGTGCTCTACCAATTGAGCTAAGTTCGCTTTGGTAGGTTGTTTTTGGCAGCGTTCCATCTTCGGAAATGGTAGGGGTGCACGGGCTCGAACCGTGGACCCAGTGATTAAGAGTCACTTGCTCTACCAACTGAGCTACACCCCCATAAGAGATGGAGCGAACTAAGGGACTCGAACCCTCAACATCCACCTTGGCAAGGTGGTGCTCTACCAATTGAGCTAAGTTCGCACGCTCAAAAACGGGGCAAATTATAGCACTTCAAAAATTTTAATGCAAGTACTTTTTTTCACTTTTTTAATTTTTTTTGAAAAAGACGGAAAATGACGCCTGCAGCGCTTAATCGCGCGAGGCGGGGAGGAAGTTGAAGACTTCGGGGTCAAAGGGGTCTTTTTGTCGGCAACGGCGTTCTTGCACGCCGAGCCACCACCCCAAGAGGACCACGCCCAAGCCGAGGATGAGGGAGAAGGTCACGCCAGGTTGATAAGTGAGTTCATAGACGGCGCCTGGCCATTGGATGACGTGCGCCGAAAGCACGTCAACCAATGAGAGTAATGACGCATTCAGGCGGTTGAGGAATATTGAAACTACGGGCAACACAAATCCGATGAAGGCACTGATACATGCGCACCACACCACCACTAAGGTCAACGTCGGCACCAGCAAGTTCAGTAAAATCCCCACGATTGAAAGGCGGCCAAAGAAGAAGAGGCAGAGCGGCAAAGCGGAGATCCAGGCCGCTAAAGAGAGTCCCATCACCCCTGCGATGTATTGGCGAAGCGTGACATGCCAGGGTTGCGCCTCTTTCAAAAAGCCACCCGTGGTGCGTTGGGACGTTGAATGAAAGAGACGATTAATAAAGTAAATGAGCGGTTTAGTGTAGAGCAAGATGCCCCCCATAACGCAAAAGGAGAGCAAGGCGCCCACATTGGCAATCCATCCAGGTTCAACCAAGAGGACGGTGGCTGCGGTAACCAAGAGCGCGCTCGCACCGTCAGGGCGTCGGCAAAAGGTGGGCGCAAAACAGAAGATGAGGGCCATCATGCAGGCACGTGTAGCAGACGGCGGTACGCCTGTGAGCAGTAAATAGCCCACCAACGCCGGCAAGAGCAGTAAGGCACGCATGCGAATCCGAACCCCAAACCAAGAAATCAACCAGATTAAGAGCCCGGCCACAATGCCGACATGCAGCCCACTAATGGCGAAGATGTGAATAATGCCTGCGTCGGCATAGCGTTGGCGCAAGACATACGGCAAGCGCGCACGTGTTCCTAAGACCATTGTCTGCGTCAACAAGGCATCCTGTTCGGGGACCCCCAAGGCTAAGTGTTGCGAAAGGCGGTCGCGGAAATTAGCCAATAGATACTGCAAATCTCGCCGTCGATCCTCTTCTGGCAAACGCTTCGCATGTTCCCCACGTGCGGAAATCGACATCCGATAGTTGCTTGAATTGGCGCGCAACTTTGCGGAAAGCAACCACGTCTCCCCTACCTCAGGGAAATCCCCTGTTTTATCGTAAAAGTAAACCGAGAGATTGACACCATGAATTTCTGTGCCATCCGCAAGCCAAGCATCATCAACCGAAAAACGACAATACGGGCCGCCACGTTTGCGTTGGACAATGTGTCGGTCATTTGAAACGGTGGCTTTAAGTTCAAAGACCTCGCCTGCGGCTTGATACGACTTTAAGCGTTCTAAGACCGCCAGATTACGATCATGCAACAATGCCGCACGCCAACCCGCCAAGGCGAAACACGTCACCCAGAGGAGTTGCGACACGATACATGATTTGGTGCGCCATGCCGCAATTAAGGAGACCGTCGCGACGAACAACCAGATCCAGCTCGCCCCATAGAAGAACCCCAAGGCCGTGCCGAACACGATGGCGATTGTCCATCCCATAAGCGGACGATGGCGACAATAGCCAACGGAGTCATCAAACAATGCTGCGGTGAAAGCGCCCATCGGTGTTCCATCAGGTTAAGACATTCGCCACGCCTACGAAGCGCGGCGGTGCGCTATTACGCCTCAGGCGTGAGGAGTGCGCGAGCGGCATAGGGATCTGTTAGGGCCAAACGCGATAAGGCGGCGCGAATCTCACCCTCAGGCACACCAAAATAGGCGGCAAACTGGGCGGGCGTCAAGGGATGACGGCGTGCAAGCGCCTGCAACGCCTCCTCGGAGTACGGCATCGGTGCGGCCATCTCAGCGGCCTGTCGAGCAGAAGCCAAGGTGCCAAAGAAGGCTTTCAGATGCGTCATCTCCTCCGTTGGCACCGCACGCACACACGATTCAGCGGGCGGACGCGCCGCGCTATTCACGGTCACGGTGTCGGGCTTGAGCGTCTCCAACAACGTATAAATGCGATCTAATTGCGCAGGGTCGGTATTCATGCCAGGCAAGGCGAAGTACTCGACATCCAGCAACCCCTCATACTCCGCACGGAAGGCACGCCATGCCTCATACAAATCCTGGAAATGAAGCGACGCATGCGGGCGCACCGTTGCTTGGAAAGAGGCCTCATCCCAGAAGTGAACCGAAATCTTCACGCGACTGGCACATGCGGCATCACGGCGCACCTCTGGGTCAGCAAAGAGCGCACCATTACTCATCAATAAAGAAGGGAGCTGCGTCTCCTTTCGAATCCACCGCAAGACCTCCCCGAACCGCGAATGCAGTGTGGGTTCCCCAGACCCACACAAGGTGAGCATATCCACATCCGAACGCTTGGAGAGCCAGGTTTCCAATTCGCGCAACACCTCATTCACGGGCAGGTACTCACGCCGTTCACAAGTGGCCTGCGGGGTAATCCCCAATTGGCAGAAGACGCAATCGTAGCAACACGTCTTCATCGGGACGAGGTCAATGCCCAAACTTCTACCATACCGTCGCGAAGGCACGGGGCCAAAGAGATAACTCATCTTACACGCCACCCTTTCTATTTATTAAATACGGGGGCGATGCACCCCCGTATTTCATTTGACATTATTCTTTTACCGTCTTTTTGAAATGTTCACGAGCTCGCAACTGACGGCGCGTGGGAATATCTTCTGGATTGCGGGTGTCAAGTTCAAATTCTTCCACCTGTCCACGATACTCCATGGGTTGAGAGAAGAGCAATGCCTTGTCATCATCTGTTGGCCACGGTGGCCAATCCTGCGTGTAGGTGTAAGCGGCCTTTGACAATGGGAGGCCCCAGATATCAAAGTATGGCGTCAAGTCACGCCCCACAGCCTTTGACCATGCGCAACACAACCGGTCACCGATGGCATTGGCGGGGAGTTCGCTATTGTCATTTACCACCTTCACCACGCTCTCCACACCGAAATAGTGTGCGAGGGTCATGTAGAAGACCAAGCGTTCAAAGACCTGCGACTTCATCCAAAGGTCTGGCTTTCGGTCGGCCACATTCTTTGCCACACCATCCCAAGCCTCCTTCTTGATGCGCTTGAAACTTGTGCCATTCAACAAATTCATCGTGCAAGTGCCGAAGAAGTTACAAATCACCTCAGTATTGCCCGGGAGCGCAAAGATGCCATTGGCGCCCTGCCCCATATTGTGACCAATTTCGTGAAGCGCACCCCACGAACCCGAAATCTGCAAGCCCTTCAGGTTCATCATGCCGCCGCCCCATTCCATACACATAATAGGATAACCCGAGTGACCTGCACCCACGGAAATCTGCACATCGTCCACTAAACGCATGGGCGTGAACTTGGGTTCGTTTTCACGCGAAGGAATCTTTAGCGCCTTCGGCTTTTTAGGATCAACTGGCACAGGCTCTTGAGCCACTGGAATCCCATAACGATCTGCGGCGGCACCTGCATTGGTCTTGGCCGCTTCACGCACCAATTCTTCCGTGTCTGGCGGGGCCTCTTCATTCATCTGCACCAACTTCTTATCCAAGATGCCCCATTCACGCTTCGCTGGACGGAAGTTGTCCGCTTCGCCATCTGTTGGCAAACCACGTCCACTCGTGCGCAACATAATGCAAGCGGCCTTACCCCACCACTGTGCGAGCGCTTCAATGTTTTTCACATTGCGAAGATACTTCGACTCCACAGTAAAGATAATCGTCTTCGCCTGGAGTTCTGCCCATGGTGCGGGATATTTCGAAATGCGGTCAATCCAGTCCTGATTCGTATCAATACCCAGACGGAACCACGGCATCTGCACGCAACCAGAGACCTCAATCGTCATCGGACGCGAGCCACCGCTCCACGTAAACCACAAAACACCGCCTAACACATGGCCAATCTCTTCCTTTTTCTTCTTAATCTGGAAGCGACGGACCATATCTGGCCAACGCCACAGCGGACGATTGTCCGTGATTTGTTGCCAGCCCATCTTCACCTTAGAAAGATTCGGTGCGACGGGGTTGTAGGGGTCGTCCATCGGATTCCCCTCTTCGTCCAACGGTACAATCTTCGGATCGAGTTTATCGGTGTGACACCCAATCTGAGCCGTCAAATTACCCGTCAAGCTACCGCACTTAATCGTAATCACTTCCCCTGGTGGGACATACAAGCCTGTGCTGATGTAGCCCCCTTCACCCGGATAGAGCGTCACTTTCTTCGTGACGCGTTCGGCATCCGCCGGCACTTTGCCCGGCCACAAATCGGCAGACTTCGCGGCATAAAGTTCCTTCATCGGCGTGCTCTGCGCCTTCCAACTCTGATAGCGCACCAAGAGCAATTCCAAGGGATACTTCATACTCACGCCACGGCCTGGGCCGCAGACCACTTCGCCGCCGCGACGGTAGAGCAATTCATCCAAAGCGGCCTTTAATTGGCGTGCATCTCTGGCAACCGATCCGCCCTCAGCCGTGCTACTATTGAAGACACGCATTGCCTCAATGTACGCTGCCATGCCTTGACCCGACTGGCCAATCACTTCTTTAACGCCGTCACCGGCCAAGCCACCACCATCGGCATCGTACTTCGTTTCGCTATCCTTTTGCACGACCTCTAAGTGTTGGATTGCCTCAAACCAAGGTCCTACTTCACGAGCGACCTTACGCATACGTTCACGTTCGGCCAATTCTGCGCGATATTCTGCGGCAGAAGGCAAGCCATTGGTGGCCACAATCTTACGATCGTAGTCCAACTTTTCAATCACATGTCCCTGAGAGTCGGTTTCGACTGGACCAGCATTACGAATGGTAATCTGCGCAGAGAGGAACCCTCCGCAACAGAGTGCCAACAAACCAAATGCTAACAACTTCATTTCTTAATCCTCGTCTTCCAAAAGATTCTCACTTCACCCCGGGCGGCCTGTCTTCCGCGCCCCTTCAAAATCGCCTCACGCAGCTGACGTAAGCGTTCGGTTTCTGCGCCAGCGGGAGCAAATCGAAGCGCCTCAACCACATGGCCCGCCTCATTTAATTCCACCGCAAAGCGCACCTCGCCGAGGCCTTCGTCATCTGCAAAATAGGGCAAGGTCACCGCAAATCTGCTCGCACGTAAAGCCGCATCGGCCGCCCAAAGAATCTCCGCTTCACCCGTGTACTCGGGTGTGTGTTCGCGCATCTTCGGCAAGTAGGCATCCACGGGGAGGACATAGAGCGGCGGACGTTCTGCCTGCAAGTTCATCGGCTCCATCCGAATCGCCTGACGCTCTTGAGGTTCGGGCAAAATCGCATCCAAGGAAATCCCCACATCTTCATCGCTGAGGGACATCGCCTGACTTCGCACGTTCTCGGCTTGATACAACTTTTCGATCTGCTCTTCCGTCACATGCACCACATAGAGGCTCGCTTCGGGTTGGTACACCTCGAAATTCGGTTTGTTGGAGAGTTTACACGCCACCGCAACAAAGCCACATCCGGCCAAGGCACAGATTAACAGCGGCCCCCACCAAAAGGAAAGCACACTCTTTCGGCGCCGATTACTCCGACGCAGCTTCCGCCATCGCGTCAAACGCAAGGAGGACTCGCGCTTGTTCGGCACGAATTGACGCGTTCTTTCCCAGAGATGTTTATCCACCAACGGCATCAGAGCGTCCCTGCCTCATCTGTGGTTAGGGCTTGGTTAGCCACCGTTACCAAATTGATTCGTCCCACACCGCAGGCACGTAAGCGTTCAATCCACGCCATCGTCGTACCATACGGCACCGAGACATCCACAATGAGATTCAGTTCATGGCCTGGATAGGCATGGGAAAGTGCCTCTAATTCCGAAGGACGATCGGAACAATAACGGCCGTCATCCAATAGCAACACCGTCACACCTTCGCGTCCAGGTGCTTCAAGAATGCGCAACACCGCTGAAGGCGCTTGCGCAGAAAGGCCCTCTTCCACTACACCCGTCGGCAACTGCACCACGCGGCCGGGTTGCACCAGGGT
>JAGCML010000224.1 GCA_017646485.1 Kiritimatiellia bacterium | reverse complement strand
GTTGATTTCCAAGCCAGGCGTGGTCTGCGGGATGAGGGGGTTGGAGGCGTTGCCAATCGCGATAATGACGGCATCCATGGGCAGGGTGAATTCGCTTCCTTCGACCGGAACGGGGCTTCTGCGACCGGAGGCATCGGGTTCGCCGAGTTCGTAGCGCAGGCATTCGATGGCATTGACGATGCCATTGTCATCGCCGAGGATGCGTTCGATATTGCAGAGGAACTGGAAATTGACGCCCTCTTCTTCTGCGTGTTCCACCTCTTCTGCGCGAGCGGGCATCTCTGCGCGGCTGCGACGATAGACGAGGTAGACCTCTTCTGCACCGAGACGGAAGGCCATGCGCGCGGCATCCATTGCCACATTGCCACCTCCGAGCACGGCCACGCGCTTGGCGGGATAGTACGGTGTGGCAGAGGCAGCGCGGTCATAGGCCTTCATGAGGTTGGCACGCGTGAGGTATTCATTGGCGGAGAAGACGCCGACGAGTTCTTCGCCGGGGATGCCCATAAAGCGGGGAAGCCCTGCGCCAGAACCGACATAAACAGCGTCAAAGCCGTCTTTTTCCATAAGGTCTTTGAGTTTGCGCGTGCGCCCCACTACGAAATTGGGTTCAACCGTGACGCCCATCTGGCGTAAACCTTCGACTTCCTTGTCCACGATAGCCTTCGGCAGACGGAATTCGGGGATGCCATAGACGAGCACGCCGCCGGGTTTTTGGAAGGCTTCGAAGAGGGTCACATCATGACCTTCGCGGCGAACATCCGCTGCAACGGTGATACCAGAGGGACCCGAACCCACGACCGCGACCTTTTTACCGGTGGCTGGCTTTACGGTGTTATCAATGGGAGCCTCGGCCTCGTGTTCACGTTGCCAATCTGCGACAAAGCGTTCGAGACGGCCGATGGCGACACTTTGGTTGACATCCTTGTGGATAACGCCGACGGTGCAATTCTTCTGGCACTGATTTTCCTGCGGACAGACGCGGCCGCAGATGGCAGGCAAGATGCTACTCTGACGGATAATGCCGAGCGCTTCAGCGTAGTTGCCCTGGGCGATTTCGCGAATAAAGTCAGGGATGCGAATAGAGACGGGGCACCCCTTCATGCAAGGCGCATTTTTACACTGTAAGCAACGGCTTGCCTCCACGCGAGCTTGTGCTTCCGTGTATCCGCAAGCGACCTCTGCCATATTGTGCTTACGCACTTCAGGGGGTTGCACAGGCATGGGTTGTGGCGCGATGGAGGTGCGTTCTTTCGGCGAGAGGGGGCGATCTTTAATTGTCTCCCAAGTGGCGATGGCGGCAGCTTCGAGTGCTTCTTTGGTAATGAAGGACATGGCGGGGCTCCGAAGGTTAGGGTTGGGCGGCGGTTTGCTGAGCGTCAGCCATCTTGAAGAGGTTGCAATTATCTTCGCGTTCGCGTTTAACGAAGGCGCGATTGCGCTTCATGAGGTTGTCAAAATCGACCTGATGGGCGTCAAATTCGGGGCCGTCAACGCAGACGAATTTGATTTTTCCACCCACGAGCACGCGGCACCCCCCGCACATGCCTGTGCCATCAATCATGATGGAATTGAGCGATGCGGTGGTGGGAACCTTGAAAGGAAGGGTGGTGAGCGCGCAGAATTTCATCATGATGGGCGGGCCAATGGTGACGCATTCAGCCACGGTTTCGCGTTCGCACACCTCCTTGAGGGGTTCAGTGACGAGGGCTTTACGTCCGTAGGAGCCGTCATCGGTACAGATGATGAGTTCGTCGGCAATGGCGGCCATCTCCTTTTCAAGGATGAGGAGATCCTTGGTGCGGGCGCCCATGATGACGATCACTTTGTTGCCCGCACGCTTCATTGCCTGGGCAATGGGATGCATGGGCGCAACGCCAATCCCGCCGCCCACGCAGACCACGGTGCCCTTCTTTTCAATGTGGGTGGGCTTACCGAGCGGGCCGAGGAAGACAGGAAGCGCATCACCGGGATTCATCTGCGCCAATTTCTGCGTAGAGGCACCGACTGCCTGGAAGATGATGCGCACGGCACCCGTTTCTGGGTCGGCATCTGCGATGGTGAGGGGGATGCGTTCGCCGAATTGGTCATCGATTTGCAGAATGATGAATTGGCCAGCTTGGCGTTCTTCAGCGATTAAAGGGGCATGAATCCACATCGAGTAAACGTCTGCGGAGAGTTGTTCTTTTTCAAGTATTGGAAACATCTTACGCTCCAGAAAGAGAATTACATTTCAATGTAAAGTATAGCAAAGATTTTCACCAAAAACCGTAGGCATCAAAGAGAAGTACGTGAAGACCTAAGAGAAGGTTGGTAACAACATGGGCGATAATGGAGGCCCGCAGACTTCCTGTGCGGATGGCGAGCGCACCATAGGCGATGCCGGCTAGTAAGCCACCGACGTAACGATCGGGTTCAAAGGCAAAGACGGTCGCCGTCACCCAGAAGGCATAACGTGAGACCTCGCAGAAAGGGAGTTTTTGCCACGTTTTATCACTGAGCCAACGCATCATAAAGCCGCGGAAGAAGAATTCTTCTATCGGTGCAATGACAAAGGCCGAACCGATGAGCTTGAGGATGGCAAGGGTGGGGTGTTCGCTATAGGCATAACACCACGAAGCGCTGTAATCTGGGAGCGTGCCCGGCATCATCACGAGCCAACGCCGATAGGTTTCGGTTACGCACGGCCAAGGGGTGCTTTCAGGAAGTGCCCAGAGAAGATAGACGGCGACACCGATGAGGATACCGAGTGGCGTGGCGCCTTTAACGGCATGGAAGGGCACATAACGCCAAGGTTTGAAATAGAGCGTGAGCGCTGCGCAGAGGAGGGTTTTTACTGCGTAAACATAGGCAGGGAAGTCAAAACCATGCGGGAGGAAGAGCACAACCAAGCCGGCAATCCAGAGAAAAAACGGCCAAGTGAGGGCGCGCGTTGCGATGGGTGAGGGGGACGTGTCGGTCATGGGGAGGCGGATGAGGGGTGAGATTAATTGCCGCGGAGGTGAAAGAGGGTCATGAGCAGAATGCGGCAGTCAAAGAGAAATGAACGCTTTGCGACGTATTCCAGGTCATATTGAACCTTTTCAGCACGCGTGATGGCATTGCGACCATGGACTTGCGCCCACCCCGTAATGCCAGGACGGACATCGTGGCGGTGGTGTTCTTCCTCGGTGTATTCGTCAAGATAGGCCATCAAAAGGGGGCGAGGCCCGACAAGTGCCATTTTGCCTGTGAGGACATGGAGCAACTCGGGGAGTTCGTCAAGGGAGGTCGCACGCAGGAAGGCGCCAAAACGTGTGGTGCGTTCCGCATCGCTTTCAGGTCCATCGCGCATGGTGCGGAATTTGATAATGGTGAAGGGTGCGCCATGAAGACCTGGGCGTACCTGGCGGAAGAAAACGGGACTTCCATTGAAACAACGCGTTAAGATAGCCAAGACCAACAGGAGCGGCACCCAAAGAGGTGTTGCGAGGAACACAATGAGAAGCTCAAGTAAGCGAGGCATATGACGCAGAGATAAACTTAAAGTTTCAAATTGGCATCAGAGGGCAACATCCATCCGCCACGCGGAGAGAGGGCGATACCGCCCACCGCAGGGCCATCCGGGCTGCAAGAGCGCTTGAATTGTTGCGCAATTACGCGCCGACAGAAGATATCAAGCGTACGGGTGCGTTCGGTTTCGGGGGTTGCGCTATGAAGGAGCGCGGCCAATTCTGCGAGTTGGGCACGATCGCATCCGTAACGTAGGAAGTACCAGAGGAAGCAGTCATGGAGTTCGTAACTGCCCACGATGGACTCGGTTTGCTGGACGCCAGGCACCAATTCAGGAGAGATGGGGGTGTCGCAGATATCCTTGAGGACCTGCTTAAGGGTGGCGGCAGCAGGGGAATCCTGCGCAGCAAGGGTGTGGGTGGCCGTTTCAAGGCAATGCGAGATGAGCGTTTTGGGAATGGAACAATTCACCGCATACATGCTCATGTGGTCGCCATTGTATGTGCTCCAGCCAAGGGCAATTTCCGAAAGGTCGCCCGTGCCGACGAGAAGACCGCCTTCTTTATTGGCGATATCCATAAGCAACCACGTGCGAGCGCGAGCCTGCGCATTTTCATAGGTGACATCGTGGCATTTTGGATCGTGGCCGATGTCGGTGAAGTGTTGGGTCACGCAGGGGACGATTGAAATCTCACGGAGTTCGACACCCAGCGTTTTGGCCAGCGTACAGGCATTGTTGTAAGTGCGGTCTGTGGTGCCAAAGCCAGGCATGGTCACCGCAAGGACGGTGTCTGCAGGGAGGTTGTGGCGACGGCAGAGTTCCGCACAGACGATAAGCGCGAGCGTAGAATCCAAGCCACCCGAGAGCCCTAAGACGAGACGCTTGGCACGAATTTGGGTCATTCGGCGGTAAAGGGCTTCGGTCTGCAAGGTGAGGAGTTCTTCGCAACGTGCCTGAATCGCGTCAGGGGTTGCGGGGATAAAGGGGTTGGCGCGGAGGCCAGCTAAAGCGGCATCGCTCTCTGTCGGGGAGAAGTCGGCCGTAATGAGGCGTGGCGTCTGCTTGGAGGTGGTGGATTTGCTGGTGCGGAGTTGGTGGGCTTCAACCCAGGCAGGGGAGAAATCCATAAGGGAGATGCCGTCTTCCCACAGGGCTTCAGCGCGCGTTTTGCCTTCCCAGGCCAAGAGGCGGTGGCCGCTGTAGATGCCGTCAGTAGAGGATTCACCTGCACCCGCTGATGCATAGGCAACGGCACAGCCCGTAGTGTGGGAGAGGGTGGAGAGCGTTTGGCGGCGGAGGGCGGTTTGCCCAACGCCTTCTGGCGTGGCATCCAAGCAGAGCAGGAGGTGAGGCGCACCTGCCGTGGGGGAGGGAGTGGTGCCAAACCCAACCGCGAAACGGAGTTGGCCAAAGGCGAAGAGGAGGTCGGTTCCAATCGGTGTGCCGTCGGGAAGTGTGGTGGAGGAGAGGGCATGTGCCGGCGAGAAGCAACGCAACCGTGTGGCACTGCGTGGCAGATTGGCGCGGGGAACATAACCTAAGATGCGTCCATTCTGGAGCACGACCGCACAGTCAAAGAGGCGTCCGTCTACTTGTACCGGCGCACCGCACACTAAGGTGATGCCCGCAGGAAGGTCTTCAAGGAGGGAGGCCAGCGCCGCAGTGGTTTGTTCTAAAAGGGATTGCGTCAGGAAGAGGTCACCGCAGGTCGCGCCTGTCAGGGAGAGCTCAGGAGCTAATAAAAGGGAGGCGCCGTGTTCATGCGCTTGATCTACGCACGCTAAAAGGTTTTCGGCATTCGCAAAGGGATTGCCTAAAACAACAGAGGGCGTCAGGGTCGCCACTCGGATAAATCCGGTCATCTCTCTTCCTCCAAAATCAGAACCATTTCCTATTATTGTAGCATAAAATGGGGGTGCGCACCTACGGTGCGGTGGATTACGCTTCGCTGTGGATTACGGGCTTCGCCCTGTGGATTACGCATGCTGGCGCATGCTGTGGATTTCCCAGTACTCCGTGCTTGGGTGCAGGAAATGAGGGGCGATCCGAATTAGGCACGCGGCAGCGTGCGTAAGCCTTGCAAAGGCGCCCTCGTTCGCAGGCGGTTTTTTGAGCCCTGAAGGGGCGACAGTTCACAGCCGGGGGTGAGCGTAGCGTT
>JAGCML010000024.1 GCA_017646485.1 Kiritimatiellia bacterium | reverse complement strand
TCGCAAGGCTTTGTTGGCTGTTAAGGCGCGTGTTGAAACGCTCCAAGAAGCAGCAGAATTGGCCAGTACGACTCGTCAAGAGATTGTGACGCAGATTGATGCTGTCGCAACCATGAAATAAAGGCCACGATGAAATCGAAGATTCGCTTCCGCCATCGGATTGAGTATGGCGCATTTCGTGGCGTACAAGCATTGATTTCCAGCATTCCCATCTCATGGACGGGCGCGTTCTTGAGTGGGCTTTTGCATGTTGTTTTCCGTGTTTGCTGGCCACTGAAGCGCGAAACGATTTCGCGTATTCGTGAAGTGTTTGGTGAAGAGACGTCAATTGCGACGTGTCGTCGGATTGCCCGTATTTCGGTTTGGAATATGGTCATGAACTTCATTGAACTCTTCCACGCTTCGAAGATGGATCAAGATTATCTTCGTGCGCACCTTGAAGGTTTTGAGGAAATTGAAAAGGTCTTACGTCAACTCATTGCAAAGCATGGCGGCGTGGTGATTGCGTTGCCGCATATGGGTAACTGGGACTTGGCGGCAGTGACCTGTTCTGCATTCAATATCCCGCTCATGGTGATGGCGCGTGCGCAGAATAATCCCTTGTTTGAAGGTTGGTTGCGCCGAAATCGTTTGAATGTGCAGACGATTGAACGTCGTCATCCGAGTTCATTCGTGCGCATTGCTCACCACTTGAAGGGTGGGGGAATCTTTGCGATTTTGCCCGATGTCCGTCACAACAAACCGGGTGTGAGCACGACCGTCTTTGGAAAGCCCGAGGTGCAATTGGGTAAGGGTTTGGCGAAGTTCGCGCGTATGGCGAATGTGCCGATTTTGCCCATTGCGATGGTGCGTAAGGATGCCTCTCATCACAAGGTGTTTCTCTGCGATCCGATCTATCCCGATTTGGATGCAGAAACGGCTGATGACGCTGTGCGAATCACCCAGGCGGTTTGGGATCTCTTTGAAAAGCGTATCCGCGAAATGCCCGAACAGTGGTTCTGGCACAATCGTCGTTGGATTTTAACGCCGTTGTATACAAAAACTCGATAATCGTTTAAGGAAACGACAGAACTTATGATTCTTGTTAATGAAAATTTCGGTAAGCTTCAGGCTTCGTATCTCTTCTCTGAAATTGCTAAGCGCGTGAAAGCCTATCAGGCTGCCAATCCCGATGCCGCAGTGATTCGTTTGGGTATCGGCGACGTGACGTTGCCGTTGGCCCCCGCATGCCGCGAAGCGATGCATAAGGCGGTTGATGAATTGGGCGAAGAAGCCACCTTCCGTGGTTATGGTCCTGAGCAAGGGTATGATTTCTTGCGTGAAGCCATCGCGGTCAATGACTATCAGTCGCGTGGTTGCGATATCAAGGCCTCGGAAATTTTTGTCAGTGATGGCTCGAAGTGTGACTGCGCCAACATCCAGGAACTCTTTGCTCAGGAACTGAAGATTGCGATTCCCGACCCCGTCTATCCCGTGTATGTGGATACCAACGTGATGGCAGGTCGTACGGGCGATGCCGCGGAT
>JAGCML010000223.1 GCA_017646485.1 Kiritimatiellia bacterium | reverse complement strand
GGTGGTGTTGTCGGGATCCCTCCCTTCGTTTGGCACTCGTCGGTGCGCCTTGTCAGTGGGGAATCGCACGCGCTTCGACCGGTACCCGGGCGAAGCGGCGGCTCATGCGCACCGAAAGCCGTGCCTTCACTTCGGGCGTCCCGTGCAACACCACCGCCACCCATCCCGCAGCTCCGCTAGGTTCAGGGGGTGCTTCGCGACGAGGAATTTGCAGAAGTGGCAGGAAGTGAATGAAGATGAGCTTCGCGACGAGATCTTTACAAGTAATTTCCAGTCACCTTTCAGTCGCGGAGCGCTCAAAGTAGCTTTCAAGCAAAAGTTAGTCGCACGCGTCACACGCGTCGCACACGTCCCACGCTGGAGTAAAATTCAAGCGCGCAGCCCTGGCGCTTGTCGGCTTCAAGGCAGATTGCAAGCGCGAAGCACTCAAAGCAACCTTCAAGCATCTTTCAGATCGCAGCATCCATAAAAAAAAAATGCTTGCATGGAGAGGGGGAATATGATACCTTTCGAGTTGTCAACAGAAGAGTCGGCCCTCGTGAGGGGCGGATTCTTCCGTCGTTCACGTGAAAACAAAGGAAAAACAAACATGAAACAGTTGAAGTTTATGCTCGCGGCAGCAACGGCCATCGGCCTCGCTACCGCTGCTCAGGCAGCAACGAGCACTCTCGATTCCGAGAGTTTCAATGGTTATACCGATGGTCAGGCAGTGATTGACAGTGATGGCGTGGCTCTAATTGACGGCTTCTCCTACAATGGAACTGCTGGCGATAACGAGTCAACAATCATTAAAGAGACCGAGGATGATATGGCTCTCAAGGTCAACACGGGAACCGATCCGCTCCTTCGTAAGATTAATTACGATGATGGTACAGCTGTTGACCTTTCCGAGTCTGGGTTTAATTACCTCAATATCGATACGAAGGTTCAGTTTACTGTTACGCCTAAGTCTGACAAGGATAATGTGACCGCAGTTGCTGGTGATAAGCTCATGATTTATCTCTTGGAAACTGACGATGGCAATGTCCTTATGGCTAAGGCTGCTGCATATTCTGAAGAAGGCGCATGGATTGATGGTGGTAAGGATTTTCGGCTTACTTTGCCAGAATCCATTGACGCTGTAGAACCTAACAAGTGGTATCGTCTTGTAGTGAAGGCCAAGGCATTTGTTGCTGGAGTTGATGAAGAGACGGAGGCTCCTAATGCGTGGTGGCCGTTCTTCCAGATTTACATTGCCGAAGAGAATGATTCGGATCTCTCCGATAATCTTTGCACTAATGATGATACTGATGGTGCTGGGTATGAAGCCGCTGGAATTGATTTTGGCGATGAGATTGCCTCTGATTATTTCTTGTCGCTTGCTGTTGATTCGAGTATTGGCGATGCTTTTGGGCCTCAGTCCGAGGCACTTAAGTTGACTCACGTTGGCTTTGCTGGTGAAGGTAAGGTTGACGACCTCGTGATCTCCACGTTTGATCCGACCCAGACGGTTGTTGATTTCACGCTTGCATTGGACGATGCGGTTGGTGGCATCAATGGTGCTGTAAACTATTCGTGCGGCGCACAGAGTGGTGAGTTGTCCGGTTCGGTTGCAGTATCTTGCTATGTTGGCGACATGGTTACGGTTTCGTATTCCCTCAAGTCCGATGACTATTCGGCTTCTTGGACGGGTGCCACCGTGGCTAACAACGCATTTGAAGTAACTAAGGATACAGCTGGCGATACGATTACGCTGACTATTTCGAAGAATGCTCCGAGCACAGTTGACTTCACGCTTACACTTGCTGCGGGTGTTAGCTCTGTCACTTGGATAATCGGAGG
>JAGCML010000222.1 GCA_017646485.1 Kiritimatiellia bacterium | reverse complement strand
CGCAGTACGAAGCGTGGATGCTCGAAAATAACTCTGTACGCGGCGACGTAAATTTACCGCCTTCCCCACATAAATGATTTTGCCGGCACGGTCACGATAGAGATAACAGCCCGGCTTTTCGGGCAACTGTTTTAACTTTTCCCGCAAGACATCATTCATCATCGACAGAGCAACCTTTTATTCCGCTACGAAAAGGGCAGGATGCATCAAGCGCCCCTGCCCTCCTCTCTTCGCATTTACGCTACGCCTCGGATTAATCGAAGTGAATACGAGGGTCAATCAACATGTAACAGAAGTCGGAAACCAAGTTGCCGAACAACTGAATCGATGCGGTCATCACCAACATCGCCATGAAGACTGCGTAGTCATGACTCATCAAAGCCGTCAAAGAAAGTTGGCCCATGCCCGGAATTTCAAAGAGCGTTTCGATAATCATTGAACCAGCGAAAAGCACGCCCAAAACGCCGCCGAAACCCGTTGCAATCGGAATCAAAGCATTACGCAAAGCGTGACACCAAATCGCACGCGAACGTCTTGCACCCTTCGCAAGCACCGTACGCACATAGTCTGCGCTCATCTGTTCCATCAAAGAGTTCTTCATCATGATGGTCAAGAGGGCGAAAGACGTCATCACATAGGCCGTCACTGGCAAAACCATGTGATAAGCACGATCCCAGAAGAGCGTCCAACCCCCTGCAGCTGCAGCGGCATCACTTTCAAAACCACCAATCGGGAAGATATCCCAGAGACCATCCACCGTGCCACTCAAGCACATCTTCAAAATCATACCCACAGCAAATGCCGGCACCGCATAAGCAGAGAACACCACCATACTGGAGCCAAAGTCAAAGGGTGATCCATGACGTAATGCCTTCGCAATGCCCAACGGAATACAAACCATATAGCTCATTAAGAAGGAAATCACACCGAACCAAACCGACACCGGCAAACGACTACGAATCAATTCCCAGGCTGTACGATTCGGATATTCATAACTCTTCATCTTCATACCCAAGCGATCACGCACCGCCCAGTTGTAATACTGCTTCCAAACGGGTTGGTCAAAGCCGAACTGACGTTCCAATTCCTTCTTCATATCTTCACTGACCAGTGTTGCATTTGCACCACCGCCAGCTTCACCGCCACCGCTGCCACCACGCATCTTTGCCATTGCCATTTCCACTGGGCCACCAGGCAACAGACGGGTCAAAAGAAAACACGCCACCGTGATACCGAAGAAGGTCGGCACCAACAGCATCAAACGTCGAATCAAGTATTGAATACGGTTCATAAAACAAAGCCTTACATTAAAGTCCTTTATACTGTAACATATTCTGCGATGGCATAACTTATGAAATAGCAAAAAGTTATGTCATCACCAAGGGCTACTAAAGATGCCCCCTTTTAAGATGCCCCCTTACGAGTCTACAAAGAGTTCTGCCGTTGCAAACAAGGGGTCATTCGTTGAGCGAATGCCGAGACGACGCAATCCAGCCTCATCACCAGGCGTCAACATATGCGACAAATGCATCTCACAATCACGCAAATCCGCCAACTTCTTCAGCGCTGCCGAAGCCTGAGCATCCGTAGCCGCACAAATAGCTAGTGCGACCAACGTCTCATCCAAGTTCAGCGAACCATAACGTCCCTTCAAAATCCCCTGCTTCATGCCACGCACACTCTCCACCGTCTCCGGTGCCAAGAGATGCGACTGAGCAGGAATCCCGGCCAAATACTTCGCAGCATTCAAAACCACCGCAGCGGCTGCATGCAATGAAGAAGAGTTCTTACCCTGAATAATCGTGCCATCACGCAACTGCATCGCTGCACCACAAGCCACCCCCTCAAGCGTATGACGTTGAGAAGCCTCGTGCGCAGCCTCACGGGCAGGATGCACCACCGGACGATCTTCGGGTTGCAACCCCAATTGCTGCATCAAACGTTCCAAAATCTCAACCGGACGCTTATCCGAGGAACCCTTTGCCACAGCATCCGAAAGATGACGGAAGTAACGGCGAATCACCTCTTGTTTCGCCGCTTCAATGCAAACCGCATCATCCACAATACCCGCAGAAATACAATTCACCCCCATGTCAGTGGGGCTCTTATAGGGGCAAACGCCACCCATATTCAGACGTTCCCAAATCTCACGCAACAACGGGAAAGCGTCCACATCGCGATTATAGTTCACCGCAATCTTCTCGTAAGCCTCCAAGTGGAAGGGGTCAATCATATTGATATCCCCCAAGTCCGCCGTTGCAGCCTCATACGCCAAGTTTACAGGGTGTTTCAGTGGCAAATCCCAAACAGGAAACGTCTCAAACTTCGCATAGCCCGCCTGACGCCCAGCGATACGATCATGGTAAAGCATCGTCAAACACGTTGCCAACTTACCCGAACCCGGCCCAGGCCCTGTCACCACGACAATCGGACGCGTCGTCTGCACATACTCATTTGCGCCATAACCATCCTTCGAGACCACCAAATCCAAATTCGAAGGATAACCCGGCACCGCGCGATGCAACTTCACCGTAATGCCACGCGCCTCCAACTTATTGCGGAACTGCAAAGCGGCAGGCTGTCCATCAAAACGCGTAATCACCACAGCACACACATGAATCTGCCATGCACGCAGACTATCAATTAACTTTAATGTATCATCATCATACGAGATACCGAAATCTGCGCGCATCTTCTTACGTTCAATATCCTCTGCGTAAACGCACAAGATAATCTCAGCCTTATCCCCCAACGACTGCAAAAGGCGCAACTTTGCATTTGGATCATACCCTGGCAACACGCGTGCAGCGTGATAATCATACATCAACTTGCCACCAAACTCCAAGTAAAGCTTATTACCGAATGCCCGAGCGCGTTCCATCAGCCCCTCAGCCTGATGCTTCAAATACGCCTCATTATCAAAACCTATGTAGCCCATCTAAAAATCCTCTTTTCAAGGGCGAGACCTCTCGCCAATTCGGTTCTTTATTCTACCAAAAAATCTTCCACAGAGCCACCCACACAAAACACTTCAATAAAAAACGAATAGTGCACAATATAACCGCGGGGTAAGAAGAGTCTTCGCAATCATTCCATTGCAAGATACTACTATTCGATCAAATTTAGGTTTTTCAACTGACGCATCGACATTTTTATTTCAATGAGATGCCAACCCTTTGATTACCTGAACCTTATCATTTTAGAGGTAATTGGCTATTTTTGAAAAACAACGATTAGTACAGAATGTACTACTGGGACACCCCTCTTTGGCGGCACGTTAATGTTTCAAAATAACAATTTGCCAAACAACAACCAGTTTTACTTCAACAAGCGTACGAAACTGTTGAAAACTTTAACTCAAATCACCCCTTTTATTCGCCTAAACCGCCCTTTTAATGAAACAATTTCAGTGAAACCGATTTTGAATTTCAGTCAAACTTGAATGAAACAAGGCTTCAATGGAAAGCCTAAAACGCTTGAGTTCAAAATTCGGCGCACCCTTCAGTTTACCGAATTACGCCCCGGCACACTTGAAGACAAGCCCCATGCGACTCGCCTCCTCACGATAAGGCGCAACCTACACATTTACAT
>JAGCML010000023.1 GCA_017646485.1 Kiritimatiellia bacterium | reverse complement strand
GTAAGCAGAGCTCAAAAAACGCAGATGGAGACTGCATGTGGAGAAAACCACAGAACACACAGAATACACAGAAAAAGCACTGCATGTGAAGAGAGGGAGAAGATGTGGGGAGAGATAGGGAGATTTGTGGGGCTTTCGCAGCCCCACACCCCGCGGCAGGACTGAGTCCTGCACGCTGCGCATCCTAACAGATGCGCTTACAGGTGCTCACGAAAAGGACTGCAGATGGAGACTGCATGTGAGGATGAGAAACCACAAAATACACCCAAAAAAGACTGCTAAAAGGACTGCCAGCGTGGGCCAGTAGGCGCGGCGCAGCCGCATTCCTATCCGTCGTGCCGCAGGGTGCGCTGTCACCCTGCATCCCCTACTCCTCTCTGCCATCCTCTCCCCGTGAGCACCAGTAAAAGCATCCGTAGGATGCGGGGCGTGCAGGACTCAGTCCTGCCTGAGGGGCGTGGGGGCGAAGACAGCCCCCACATCTCACCAATCCGCGTAATCCACAGCGTGCTATGAATTAGAAGGTGCAGTCGTTATGGCTACGGAGGGAGCGGTAGTGTGGGGAGCAGGTGCCTGGGGTGCCCACGATAATGTGGTCGATGAGGGGGATATTCATCGTCTTTCCTGCGGCGATGAGGGTGCGGGTGGTCTCTAAATCGGCCTCACTGGGGTCGAGATTACCACTGGGGTGATTATGCAGGATAATGACGGCGCAGGCATCAAAGAGAACGGCACGACGGAAGAGGGTCTTCGCATCGATTACCGTCTGTGCACCGATTCCGAGAGTGAGGGGTTGGGGGCGTTCGATTGGACGGCGACGTTTATCGAGATAGATCGCCCAAAAGCCCTCACGATTAAAGTGTTTCACATCATCAATGATGAGGGCCACGGCCTGTGCGGGGGTGAGGACTGCGCCACGGGTAAGTTTTTCCTTCGGCGCATAGACACGAAACCCGATTTCAAAGGCAGCGAGTAAAGTGGCGATTTTATCCTTGCCAATGCCACGCAACTCTGGGGTGCGTTCGATAAAAATCTTCAATGTACGGCTATCCCAAGTGCGCACCTTTTCAAGACCGGTGAGGCCATCTAAGAAGCGTTGGGCCAATTCACACACATTACAACCCGTCACACCGGTTCGCAAGAGAATTGCCACCAACTCCGCATCGGTCAATGCCTCAGCGCCATGGGCCAAAAGTTTTTCACGCGGACGTTCTTGTTCGGGCACATCCTTCATGCGATTCTGCCCAACATCAGGCGACTCCGCTGCACCTTGCGCTTCACTCATAACTTCCACTCCTGCGCGACCTTCTCGGCGAGCGATTCGACCGTATCCCCTACCTCGCCACGAATCCAAGTGACCTCAAACTGCCCACGCAGATAGATCTCCTGACGACGTGCGAGCTGACGGGTACGAATCACCGTGCGTTCCTTTGCCTCGGCAAGCGTCATTGTGCCATCCAGCACCGCAAAGGCCTCTGCATAACCAATCGCCTGAGCGGCGGTACGCGACCAATGGGGATAGGTCTCACGGGCGGCACGCGCCTCCTCCAAGAGCCCTGCGGCATACATCTCATCTACACGACGCGCGATGCGTTGGTGCAAAATCGCACGATCCCACGTGAGGGCGGTGAGGGCGGGTTTCACTTTATTCTGCCATCCGCTGGGCAACTCGCCACCACTCTCCAAAATCTCCAAGGCGCGCACCAAGCGACGCGGATTCGACGGATCTGCAATGGTTCGACCCGTCGCCTGCAAACGCGCTTGCAACTCCTCCAAAGTGCACGCTTCGAGTTCCGCACGCAAGGCAGGATTCGCGGGTGGCGAGGGTTCCAAGCCTCGCAACAGCGCACTAAAGTAAAGACCCGTGCCGCCGGCAACAATACAAGGAGCCTCCACTTCACTGGCACGGTCTGCTTCCTGAAGCCACATTGCAGTGGAGTAATCCTCGGCAGGCGTGACACAATCAATGCCGAAATACGGCACGTCGCCACGTTCGGCGGCGGTAGGTTTTGCCGTGCCGATATCCAATGCGCGATAGACCAACATCGCATCTGCGGAGAGAATCACCGCATTGTAGCGTTCGGCGAGGGATTGGGCCACGGCACTTTTTCCCGTGGCCGTAGCACCTGCAAGGCAAAAACGAGGCGCCGCACTCATGCTTCTTTTGTCCACCCCTGTAAGAGAATGATGCCGAAGACCGAGAGACAGATCGCACTATCTGCGACATTAAAGCACGGGAAGTGGTAGGAAGCCCAGTGGAAATCGAGGAAATCCACCACATAACCCAAGCGAACACGGTCAATTAGATTCCCGATTATGCCAGCGAAGAGCACCCCTACCAACGGCAAGAAGCGGCGGTCATTTCCGAATAAGCGACGCCAAAAGACTCCAATGACCACCAACGCCACCACGGCAAAGCCGGCTAAGAAGTAGCTCGCCCCTTGAAGCATCCCCCATGCTGCGCCCTGATTACGGACATAGGTCAACGAGAAAAAGGGCAACACCGGGATGGACTCGCCGAGGTAGAAGCGTTGCTCAACAATCACCTTCGTCACTTGATCAACCGCCAGAATGACGAGACCCAACACGCTTGAAAGGCAAAGAAACTTTCGCATTAGCGCACCTTAATGAAGAGCAAGAAGAGAATGGGAAGCAACAAGGCCTGCAAGAGGACAAAGCGGATGACGACCTGTTGGCCAGACCACCCCAATTGTTTACGGCAATGATCATGCAAAGGGAAGATGACCGAGAAGAAGAGGCGTTGCAACCGCGTGGGCGTCTGGCCGGGTTCGGGACGCTTCACCGGATGGCCCAGCACACGCAAGATGCGCAAACAGAGCAATTTCAGCAAGCCTAGACCGCCATTGATGAGCAACATCGGTGCCACGACAAAGAGCACGCAGAGATTGCCCGAAGCCAAAGCCGCCACCCCAATCACCATGCCAAACATACGACTTCCCGCGTCCCCCATCAATAACGAGGACGGATAGCAGTTGTACCACAAATAGGCACCGATTGAACCTGCGAAGATACTCACGAGCACCGCCCACTTCGCAGCGGAATTACTGTGCGGAATCAAGAGGTAATCTGCCACTACGCTGTGACCAATGACCACATACAACAAGACCGTCAAGGCCACCAACGTGAGCAGGGTCAGCAAGCCCGCCAAGCCGTCAATGCCGTCAGAACAATTGGTCGTGTTAATCGCGCCAAAGAGCAATGCACCCGCCACGGGGATGTAGATCCACGCCGGCATCAACGTTTCTACACGCGTAAAGGGCCACCAAATCTCCATCTCCTGACCATGGCAGAGGCAGAGCGCAGCCAAAAGCGAAACAGCGATATCAAAGGCCCCCTTACGGAAACCGCTCCATGGCACATTCGCACTATCATCCAAATAACCCGACAACATGCACGCATAGATGCACACAATCACCCCAATATCCCACAAAGACTCCCACGCATAAATGGGGAAAAAGCAGAGTAACACTGGGATTAAGAGCACCGCCAATGCCGCGCCCGTGCCCGTGGGCTTCGCCTTCGCATCAGCGCCACCAGCAATTGCAACC
>JAGCML010000221.1 GCA_017646485.1 Kiritimatiellia bacterium | reverse complement strand
TGCCAGAAGATACAGGCTGGATCTTTTTCGCCCATGAAGATATTGAATTGCGCGAAGATCCTCGGCCGAAACTGAATCGTCGTTCACCGTTGTTTCCCTGTGGTCTCATTGGGACGCGTACGATTTGCAATGCGGTGATTCTGCCCTTTGGTGAAGTCTCTGACTCCGATCGAGATGGAGGGCGTCCTCATTTGAATCGACCGCCGCTTCCGTATACAGCGCTTTTAGGGAGTCGAGCAGAGAATTTTGATTGTTGTGGGTTCTTTGTGCACGCCGATACCTTCCGTGCATGGGGGCTACGCTTTGACCCGAAGTGCGAATGGGATCTTTATGCCGAAGACCTCTGTTTCCAGTTTATTCAGCAGAGTGGTCACACGGTGAGCATCGTGCCGATAGAAGCGCACCATTGGTCTCGCGGAAATACATTTACTGCACACTTCCAGCAAGCCCTTGCGTATTTGAATACAAAGTACGCAGATGATTTCTTTGCAGGGGGGAGTTGCGTCTTTTCAATCGGACGACGGCCCTCCCTTTGTCTTCGGTTGTTCCAGTTCGCAGTTCACCATCTTTTTCTTCGCTGGGTGACGTAAGGTCTGTGTTATACTGATAACAGAGAAAGATTATGGATTTTTACAATCGTTTAAGTGCAGATTTAGAACAGCTACGCGAGGCGGGGTGTTATCGTACCTTGCGTGCGTTGCCTGCGGAGTTGGTCAATCTATCTGGCAATGATTATCTGGGACTCTTGAATGATACCGCCTTTCGTGAGGCCTTTTATGAGACGCTCTCGGGTGAAACGCGCAATTTAAGTGCGGCGAGCTCTCGTTTGTTGACGGGAAATGTGCCAGTCGCAATTGAGTTGGAGGAGACAATTGCTGCTGCGTATGGCGCAGAGGCGGCATTAGTCTTTGGTTCGGGTTATCATGCGAATACGGGCATTCTGCCGGCGTTGGTAGGGCCTAAATCATTGGTGCTTTCGGATAAATTGAACCATGCCAGCATGATTGATGGCATTCGCGCCTCGGGGGCAACCTTCTACCGTTTTCGTCACAATGACTTAGCGCATGCGCGAACTTTCTTGGAACGCTATGCACAAGCCTATGATGAAGTCTTTGTGATGACAGAAAGCGTCTTCTCAATGGATGGAGATTGCACCGATTTGGACGCTTTGGTGAAATTAAAGGCCGACTTCCCGAATGTGATTCTTTACTTAGATGAAGCGCATGGGGTGGGCGTCTTTGGTGAGACGGGCTTAGGTTTAGCCCATGCCAAAGGGGTTCATCAATCGATTGACATCTTAATTGGCACCTTTGGGAAGGCACTCTGTTCTACGGGTGCATTTGCCGTTTGCTCGAAGGTGATTCGCGATACCTTGATTAATAAGATGCGTCCGTTCATCTTTACGACGGCACTTCCTCCCATCAACTTAGCTTGGTCGCTTTACGTCTTCAATGCGTTGCCAAAGATGCAAGCCCGACGTGCGCATTTGCATTCAATGGGCGAACGCTTAGCTGCAACGATTCGTGCGCGTGGTGTGGACTGCGTGAGTGAGTCTCAAATTGTGCCGTATGTGATTGGCTCAAATGAAGATGCGATTGCCGAGGCAGAACGTTTTCAGAAAGCTGGCTTTTATGTGCTTCCGATTCGTCCGCCCACGGTGCCACGCGGTACGGCGCGGTTGCGTTTTTCGCTCTCGGCAGATTTGTCGGAAGAGACCTTTAACCGCTTATTAGACGTTTTTCATATAATTTAATTGCCATGTCGCAAGCGTCACATCAAATCTCAGGCAGTGTAGAGTCTATTCTTTTCCGCAACGAAGAGAATGGATACACCGTGCTGTCGATTCGTCCCGTGGCAGAACGACAAGGGGATACGCGTCGCATTACGGTAGTGGGCAAGTGTGCAACCGTTTGGATTGGAGAAGAATTGACGGCAGAGGGGACGTGGACAGAAGACCCACGCTTCGGGCGTCAGTTTAAAGCAGAAACGATTACTTGCGTGGCTCCCACCTCCAAAGAAGGGATTCGCAGATTTCTTGCGGGCGGCTTGATTCGTGGTATTGGGCCTAAATTGGCCGAGGCCATTGTAAATCGCTTTGGAACAGATACGATTCATATCTTGGACCATCGTCCAGACCGTTTGCGTGAAGTGCCAGGCCTCGGCAGGAAGAAGTGTACAGAGATTCGGAAGTCCTGGAGCGAGCAACGGCAAAGTCACGATGTGATGATTTATCTTCAATCGCAGGGGATTGGCACCGCAATGGCGGCACGCATCTGGAGACGTTATGGCGCAGATGCAATTGCGATTGTGAAACGTAATCCTTATCGTCTCGCTGAAGAGGTGCGTGGCATTGGGTTTCTCACAGCAGATCGCATTGCCTTACAGATGGGGATTGCTAAAGATTCGGAACTGCGCGCTGAGGCAGGTTTGCTGCATTGCTTAAACACTGCTGCAGAAGATAATGGCCATGTCTATTTGAAGCAGAGCGAACTCTTTCTTGCGACGAATGAAGCGTTGGATATTCCCATAGAACGCCTGGCAGAAGCTTTGACGGCAGATGCGGAACGTGGCGTGGTGACGTTGGAAGAAGATCGCGTCTACTTGGCCGAACACTTTAAAGATGAGGTGCAAATAGCCTTTCGTTTGACCCAGTTGTTAAAGGCGCGCACCTTGTTTAAGCCGATTCAAGCTGATAAAGCGGTGGCATGGGCTGAAGCGAAGATGGGCATCTCTCTGGCATCAGCGCAGTGGCGAGCCTTAATGATGGCTTTGGAAAACAAAGTGTCGGTCATTACAGGTGGCCCAGGTGTCGGTAAGACAACGATTATTAAGGCGCTCGCTTCGGTGTATGCCTTTCGCAAGTTGCGGGTTTTTCTGGCGGCTCCCACTGGACGTGCTGCTAAACGCATGACGGAGAGTACGGGATTTCCTGCGACCACGTTGCATCGTTTGTTGAAGTACCAACCGCAAACAGGGCATTTCCTCTACACTGCAGAGAATCGCTTCCAAGGGGATATCTTCATCTTGGATGAAAGTTCGATGTTGGATGCGTCTCTGACACGCTCCTTCCTGAATGCGTTGCCAGACCATGCGGTTTTGATTTTTGTGGGAGATACTGACCAGTTGCCCAGCGTTGGGGCAGGGAATGTCTTATCCGATATGATTACCTCTGGCGTGATTCCTTGCGCACATTTGACGACAATCTTCCGTCAAGATGCCTCCGGTTTGATTGTGCGCAATGCCCACCATGTGAATCAAGGGGAAGCCTTTGAGAAGCCTGCGCCAGGTGCGGAGAGTGACTTCTACTTTATGGAAGCGCAAGATCCGCAAAAGATGCAAGAGATGTTGCTCAAGATGATGACGCAACGGATCCCTGCGAAGTTTGGGTTTGATCCGCTTCATGATGTACAAGTCCTTACGCCGATGCGTCGGGGTGAACTGGGGACCGATCGTTTGAATGCCTTGGTTCAACAACAAATGAATCCCTCCGGCGAAACGATTTGGCGCGGCAGTACGCCCTTCCGCAAGAATGATCGCGTCATGCAAATCGCCAATAATTATGACAAAGATGTCTTTAATGGTGATATCGGCATTGTCGCTCAGGTGGATGAAGCGGAGCGTTCACTAACCGTTTGCTTTGATGGACGTTATGTGAATTATGAAGCGGACGCATTAGATGAACTCACCTTGGCCTATGCGACGAGTATTCATAAGTCACAGGGCAGTGAATATCCTGCCGTGATTATTCTCCTTCATACGCATCATTTTAAACTCTTGCGCAAGAATTTGCTCTACACAGCCATCACGCGAGGCAAGAAATTGGTCGTGGTGATTGGCTCATCGAAGGCGGTTTGGATTACGCTCCATGCGGATGCAGAATTAAAGCGTCAAACCACCTTGGCGCATCGTTTGCAACTCAATATGACAAATGCGTAAGCGAAGCATCACCGTATAACCCATCATTTGGGTAAACCCTCAGCTTTTCATAAAAATAGAAGCGTGCCCTTTGATTTCTAAAAGGGGTGCATTCTTGCGTGCTTTTACGTGAATAAGGGCGGGCGTTGTACGCATTAAAGTGATGTTTTATAATGATTTATTGTTAGATTCGCCGACAAGAGGTTGCAGAGTAGGGGGAAATCATGGTATGCTATTGGACTTTCAGATCTGATGTTCGTTTATTAAAGGAATGAATTAATGGCAAGTGATGATGCAATTGAAGTCAATGGCGTAGTGGTGAAGGTGCTTCCTGCCACGATGTATCGTGTCCGTTTAGAAAATGGTCATGAAGTATTGGCACACATTTCCGGTAAGATGCGGAAGTTTTTCATCAAGATTGCAACGGGTGACAAGGTTACGCTTGAAATCTCTCCCTACGATTTGACCAAGGGACGTATCATTTATCGTCATAAGGCGTAATTCCTTTGCGTTTTTTCCTTACGCTTTTTATCCTGCTTTTCGCATGGTGGGTGCGGGCTGCGGCAATTGCTGTAGTCCATGGTGAACTTTCTGTTAAAGAGGGCGAAAGACGTTATTCAAAGTCGGTCGCAACCCTTGCACAGCGTTGGTATGTTGAGGCTGGCGTTGAGGCTGACCTCATTTCAGATGCCCAACTCTCCCCCTCGGCAGCCTATAAGTTGTTGGTTTTGGTCTATTGTGACCAACCCCCTGCCACTGTTATTACCACCCTCCAGAAATTGATGGCCCGTGGGACGCGGGTCGTGGTGTGCTATTCTGCCTCGAAAGAGTTGGCCGCCTTGTTTGGGTTAAAGCCAGTTTCTTATAAGCGCGATGATAATGGAGCGTGGAGTTTGATGACCTTTGGCGAACAACGCCCAAAGGGCGCTCCCACAACGGTACTTCAAACGAGCTCCAATCTCTTTACGGTCGCTGCGACGCAGGCGAGCACAACGCCCTTGGCATGGTGGTCGAATCGCGCAGGGAAGCGGACAGATGTGGCCTGGTGGCGCACGGCACGGGGTTCCTATTGGATGACGCACGTGCTCACTGGGGATGGAGATGAAGCGGCGAAACAACGCTTACTCTTGGCCATCGCAGCAGAATCTCATCCAGATGTTTGGTTGCAAGCTGCACGACACATGATGCAGATTGCGGTGAAGCCCGTAACAGATGGGTCGCTTTTAATCCGCACCAATACCCTCCCAAAGACCTCCGCGCGCCGCGAACAGATTGAGCGTGCGAATGATTTTATTCGGTCATTGTGGGAGATGACCCAACAATCCATTCGACAAAAGCGTGGCTATTTGGCCTATCAGAATGCGTGTGATTTACGAGATTGCGTGAATCGCACGTATGGCATGACCTATTGGGCGCGTTCGGGTGAGATTAAAGGGGTGTGGGATCATTCGGGGCGTGGACTTTATCCCGGTGATTGGCCACGGACTGCAAAGATGCTTGCGCAGGCAGGCATTACGGATATCTATGTGAATGTTGCAGGGGCTGCGTTTGCTTTGTATCCCTCCAAAGTGTTGCCGCAACGTCTTGCTGGGGATGCGCTGCGTGAAGCGGTGGCGGCTTGCCGTAAGTATGGCGTACGGGTGCATGCGTGGATTTTGTGCTATTCGTGTACAAATGCGGCTAAGGAGGCGGTTGAGGAGTTTCAACGAAAAGGGTGGACGCTTCAAGATGTGAGCGGCAAAGAGTTGAGATGGCTTGACCCGACCCATCCCGAAGTGCGGAAGTATTTGTGTCGCGCCACGGTAGAATTAGCACGGGCTGGTGTGGATGGTGTGCATTTGGACTTTATTCGTTTCCCCGACTTACCCTCCTCCCTGGGACCGCGCACCCGTGCACGCTTTGAGGCAAAGCATGGCAAGACCACCAATTGGCCTACCTGTGTAACAGATGCCAATGGCGCGCATCGTACTGCATTTTTGAATTGGCGCGAAGCGCAGGTAGCAGAAACGGTATTGGAGATTCGTGCTTTATTGCGGAAGCAGACGCCAGGCGTGGAACTTTCGGCCGCAGTCTATGGCAAGTATCCCTCTTGCGTGAATAGCGTCGGGCAGGATTGGATCTCTTGGTTGCGTACGGGCTTGATTGATTACGCACTTCCCATGAATTACACGGAGAACATGGAGGCGTTAAAGTCTTGGTTGGGGACACAAACGGCTGACCCGCGTTTGGCGACAAAGATTATTAGTGGCATTGGCGTTACTGCGGCAGAGAGTCGTTTGGATGCGATTGAAGTGTTGCAACAAATTGACGTGATTCGTCGCATGAAGTGTAAAGGCTTCGCCCTTTTTGATTTAGACGAGAATCTGCGTCAGAACATTTTGCCGATTCTTTCGGAAGGAGTGACCAAGCAATGAGTAAGGTGAAGGATATGACCGTTGCACGAAGTGTAGCCGAAACGTGGTTGAAGGCATGCCAACACTTTGAGGTGTTTGCCGATGCCCCCGGTTACATGGCATGGACCTATGTTCGTGATGCCCGTCATGCTGGCACGCTTGAATTGATTGACGATGCAGAAATTTCGCAAGGTCGTCATCGATTCGCTCTCTCTGTCGCCCTTGAATTGCCGCCCGTGCAGAGTGCAGAAGATGCCTTGGCGCTCTTTAATTTGGCCGATTGGTTGGATGGGATTACCGTTGTTTGCAAAGAATTTGGCGTGGAAGGCGCACTAATGTTGCAGATCAAAGGTCCCTTGGACGAGTTCTCTGAAGCCACGCTTAATGCGGCAAATCGTAAATTGGCTGAAGCGAAGGCCTTCTTTGAAGATTTGTAAGTCTTTACGCACCTCTTTAAACATGAAGCGAGGCATACATTCAGTATGCCTCGCTTCTTATTTGGTGCTTAGGGATTCGCGTGCTAACATTAGAGCGCTAACATGCGTTCAACGCAGGCGCGTGCATCTAAAACGAGTTCGTCCTTCACTTTGACGCAACACGCTTCATCCCAGTTTTGCAACACATTGAGGATTTGCTCCAGTGTCGTTAAGCCCATATCTTCACAGATAATCGGGCGCAACGAAACCACTTTGGGTTCCTTACGATTCGCTAAACGGCGAACGAGGTGTTCCTCTGTGCCAACGATAAAGGTCTGGTTGGGTTCAGCACGAGCAATGGTTTCAATAATCCCCTTGGTTGAACCTGTTTGATCAGCCAGGGAGGCCACAGCGGCAGGTGCTTCCGGAGGACTGAGAAGCTCTGCGCCAGGATAGGTGGCCCGTGCAGTTGCGACATCATCAACCGTATAGCTTGCGTGAATAGGACAGCAGCCATCCCATGCGATAAGGCGTGCGGCTTGGACCTGTTCCTTGGAGAGGCCACCATTGGGCAATTTGCGATGCCAAGTCGCAACCGCCTCTGGCGGATAACCCAATTCGCGCATGATATTGGTGCAGAGGTGTTGGTCTGGCGCAAAGAGAATGCGATGGCCGAGCGACAAAAAGTGCTTTACGACGCGCAACCCATTGCCAGACGTGCACGCAGAACCGCCATGTTTTCCGCAAACCGCTTTGACTTCGGCATTGGAATTAACATACACAATCGGTGTTAACGGACGATCATCGCAAAGCGTTGCGAGATACTGCCATGCCGCTTCCAATGATTCACCATCAGCCATATCAGCCATAGGGCATCCTGCATCAGGGGCAGGTTGCCACACGCTACGACCGCAAGGCAACCCCTTCTCATCACGAATGAGAATATCTGCTGTCTCGGCCATAAAGCGAACGCCACAGAAGATAATGCGTTCAGCTTTGGACGCTGCCGCCAAACGAGAGAGTTCTAAGGAGTCCCCCACGGCATCGCAGTAGGCTACAACTTCAGAATCTTGATAGTGGTGTCCCAAAATCAATAAACGATCGCCCCACGATTCACGGAGGCGTTCAATTGCTTCGCGCACAGCTAAATTGTTCATGATAATTGCTCCTTTAGCAATTCTGCATGACGAATGCCAGCTTCATCTGTCGTCAGATTCAATCGAAGGCGGTTTGGAACCTCAAGGTCTAAGACGGCTTGTGCTTTTTCAGGCCACTCAATGGCAAGACGAGCGCCATACTCCAGCGCATCTTCAAAGCCTAAGTCGTAAAGTCCAGAGGGAGAGGCTAACCGATAGAGATCGTAATGCACCAATTTGCCACCGTTCGGCATTGGGTATTCATTGGCCAATGTAAAGGTGGGGCTTGTCACCGTTCGTGTGATACCAAACGCTCGGGCGA
>JAGCML010000220.1 GCA_017646485.1 Kiritimatiellia bacterium | reverse complement strand
AGGTCCTAAGGGTGCTTATCCGATTGGGCCAATCACCGATCGCTCCCTCTTCTGGTTCCATGCTCGCAAGATTCTCGGTTTGAATCGCACATACAATACGCGTGTGCCGTTCTACATCATGACGTCTGACACGAATGATGCTGCTACGCGCGCACACTTCGAAGAAAACGATTACTTCGGTTTGCCCCGTGAAGACGTCTTCTTCTTCGTGCAAGGCATGTGGCCTGCATTGACCCCTGAAGGCAAGATTATTTTGGACAAGCCGGGCCACATCTTTATGAGCCCTGACGGTCATGGCGGCATGTTGGCTGCATTGGATCGTTCGGGTGCGCTTGAAGATATGGGTAAGCGCGGCATTGAACAGGTCTTCTTCTTCCAGGTGGACAACCCCATGGTGGCGATTGCCGACCCCTCTTTCGTGGGTATTCACGCAGCTAAGGGCGCTGATATGACGCTCAAGGTTTGCAAGAAGCGTGATGCACATGAAGGCATGGGCGTGGTCGTTATTCGCGAAGGCCACTACGCAATGGTCGAATACTCGGAACTCTCCGATGAGCAGATGGAACGCACCAATGCCGACGGCACGCTCTGGTTGGCTTATGGCTCTCCTGCTATTCACATGTTCTCCTACGCCTTCTTGAAGGCTGAAGCTGCACGTGCAATGCCGCTTCACCTCGCATTCAAGAAGATTGCAATGGTGAATGAAGCTGGCGAAGTCGTGAAGCCCGAAAAGCCGAATGGCTATAAGTTCGAAAAGTTCATCTTCGACGTGATCCCGAACGCAAAGACCTTGGCTTGCCTTGACTTTGACCGTGAACAGGAATTCTCCCCTGTGAAGAATGCAGAAGGCAACGACTCTCCTGCAACGACCAAGCGCGACCTCCAGAAGAAGTGGCGTGCATGGCTCGAAGCCGCTGGCGTGACGGTGCCTGCTGACACCTTGATTGAAATTGACCCTGCTTATGCCTTAGACGCTGCACAGTTGAAGGCTAAGGGTCTTCAGATTGGTTAATCTTCAGGAATATCCTGCTAATAAAAAACATCTCGCAGTTGAAGGACTGCGAGATGTTTTTTTATTGTGGGATAAGGGAATGGATGGCGTGAGTTCCATCATTGAGGCAGATTAGTATGCCATTAACTTTTCCCAAGCGGCGTCTGTGCGTTTATCCTTCTCAGAGGTCACGACTGCGAGCGAAAGGCGATCTGCGGTGAGCAGTTCGGCGGCTAATGCTTGAATATCCTGGGCGGTCACCTGATGGAAGGCTTCAAGCGTTGCTTCAGGATTGGCTTCCAAGCCGAAGAGGATGCGGCCAGCGGCCCAGCTGATGGGGGCGCTATCCATCCGCAGACGAAAACGTCCGCAGAGATAGTCGTGCGTGCGGCGGAGTTCAGCTGCGGGTAGGGGCTTTTCAATCAGTTTCCGCACTTCTGCGAGAACCGAACGGGTGCAGTTCGCAGCCTTCTTCGTATCGCATCCTGCCGTGACCAAGAGAGCGCCACAGTCAAGGCCCAACATCGTGCCGCTGGAAACGCTATAGCAGAGGCCCTTGCGTTCGCGAATATTTTGGAAGAGACGTGACATCATTGTTTCGCCGAGGGCGCAAGAGAGAAAGGCGAGCGTGGGAATGCGAGTGGCATCTAATAAACCCGGCGTGCGCCATCCAAATGCAAGCTGCGTCTGCTGAATACCTCGGTGAGTGACCGTCAGTGCGTCCTGTGGACAAGCGCGAGAGAAGGGTTCTGGTTCACGTAAAACATTCGGATTCACGAGGCCGCCTGCGATTTTCTCAACCGCCTTGACGCATTTGTCATGTTTGATGCGACCGTAAAAGGCGAAGACGGTGCGTGAGGGCGCATACTGTGAAGCGCGATAGTTCAACAAGCGTTCACGGGGGATGCTAAGGATATTTTCTACGGGGCCCAGAATTGGACGTCCCAAAGGATGGCCCGACCACAGTTGTCCAGTGAGGCGATCCATCGCTACGCTGTCAGGGTGATCGTCATACATGAAAATCTCTTCTGCGATCACTTGACGTTCACGATTGAGTTCGCGTTCATCAAAGATCGAATTGTAGTAGAGATCACTTAAAACTTCCAACGCATTAAAGGCGCGGTCATAGGGGACTTTGGCGTAGTAACAGGTGTTGTCTTTGTCTGTGAAGGCATTGATAGAACCGCCTTGACCTTCAATGGCTTGCGAGATGGCCTTAGCGTTGCGCTTCTTTGTGCCTTTGAAGAGCATGTGTTCAATGAAATGGCTAGCACCATTCTCGGCTTCCGTTTCATTGCGACTACCGACACGAACGTGGATGGCAATCTGGACGCTCTCTGCGGTGGGGCGTTCTAACGTGACGATTTTGATGCCGTTTGAGAGTTGGGTAACTTGGAGCGTATCGAGCATAGCGGAGGTAATGGAGTAGGTTAATGTGAGCCGAGGCGGAGATGACGTTCAAAGCCTTCGGGGATATGTTCGGGACGATGAGCGATGCAGAGCACGGTGAGCTGGGGCATTTCATTGAGCAGGCGTGTAATGAGACGCAACAACTTCTTGCACTCAGTGATGTCAAGGTTGAGGCAGGGCTCATCCAAGAGGAGAATGTCCGGCATGGCGACCAAGGCGCGAACGATAAGTACGAGGCGTACTAATCCGGCAGACAGTGTGCCGAGGAGTGCATGAAGGCGTTCGTGCAAACCTAAGGTGGTCAGTAGATGACGCGCTAATTTGCGTTGGGCAGGCGAGGGGACCTT
>JAGCML010000219.1 GCA_017646485.1 Kiritimatiellia bacterium | reverse complement strand
GGCCATGGCTTGGAGTTTTTGCGGCGCAGAGAAGGCGTTTCCCGTCCAATCCTCCAACCACTGTGGCAGACGCTTGCGGACGAGTTTGCCCACCGCCTGACGATTGTCTTCGTACTCCTCTTTGAGCACATGGGGCATCACTTGCGTATATTCGGTTTTGATGCCACGATTGAAGGAGTCAATTACACTTGTGGGGGCGACCAATTCATATTGATTGCCGTCGCTATCGCTCCACGCTGCGAGACGTTGTTCCGCTTCCCAGAGTTGGCGCGGGTCAAAACGTTCGTCCGTGCCGCTCTTTCCGCCGCGCGTCCAGGTGTAAGTAAAGGTCTCAACTGCGGGTGGCGCCTCTTTCGTCACTTGCTTCGGCAAGGGGATGCGCAATTCATCACAGGTGAAGCGTTGGTTAAAGGCGGGTACCTTTGCCATCACCATCAAGGGGCACAGTGCCATCAATGCCGTCAGAACGTGTCGCCCATGCCATCGCATCAGTTCCTGTTTCATGCGTAAGCCCTCTCTTCCCACTTAATGAAACTTGATTTCCACCTCTTTAAAGTAACGCGTCTGCAGGACATTGGCGAGGTCTTTCACATTTTCTGCGAATATCCAATGCCACAGGCAGATTGGGGTCTTGGTGTGCGGGGTTAATTGCCGTCCCCACATCAATGAAGATACGATCTGACTTCAAGAGCAAATCGCGCATCTTTGTTGCGGGATTCACACGCACATCTGGCCCTGGATTCCGCAAGAGTTCGATGACCTTCGACAGTGTGACGCACCCTTCGGTCACCAATTCAATACCTGGAATCTCCGAGCCTGCGGGCACCTCTGGATCAAGGGCCGTCAGTGGCGTATCAATCGGTCGATCCAATTCGCGCGCAACAAGGTCAGACGTGGAGCCGCCCGAGATAATCGTCTGCACACCAGGCTGCGTAGCCAGCGCCGCAAAGGCTGCATCTTGTGTGCGATCAAAGGGGCACCCTGTGAGCATTTGCGTGAGGCGTGGGTCGCGATAATAGAGCATGGCGGCGGTGGTGTCATCCCCTGCTCGGCCACCATCCAAACGCGTTGCTCGGTCGGCGGCTCCCTTACAAAGCACCTGGGCATCCACATCGGGTGCGATATCAATCGCCTCCTTCAACCACGCGACGACCGATTCTAATCCCTGACCAAAGGGATAACCATCCGTACCAAGGCCCGCTTGCGTAATCCCATCCGAACAGAAGAAGAGGCGATCGCCGTGTTGCATCTGAAAGGTCGAATAGGAAAGTTTGCGGCCTTCCCAGCGTGGCAGGGCGTAGATCGTGCGTGGGATTTCCAAGGGTTCCGTCCCACGTAAGAGCACAGCGGGCGGATTTTCATACTCAATCATGCGCACCTCCCCTTCAGGGAAGGCGTGAATCATCGTAAAGGTGGAATAGGTGATGTGACGATCTGGGCAAATCGGAAGGGCGTCCATAATCAAGGTCGCCGCACGGCGCAACCCAATCTTTGCGCGCATGTACTCCATCGCCATCGTTGCCGTGAGCGAAGCGCAGACATTGGCCTGCTGACCACTGCCCAAGCCATCGGTCAATACCGCCACGATTGAGCCGTCCTTTTGACGTTCGCTCAAAAAGATGTCGCCACTACAGACCTTACGAAACTTGTGTCGATTGAACCAGTCCACCTCAATGAAGGGCGGTGGTGCTGGTGCGACGGGGTCTTCCGTAGCGCCAATCACGGGCGTTCCTCCAAATCAATGGGCGCAAACATCTCCACCGCGGAGTCCAAAATCAACTCACTTTCTGCGGCATTTCGACCCAACATAAAGGCGATTTCCTGAACCGTCTTTGCTGTATTGGTCACGACCGTTCGCGCCTTTTCGATGAGGGCCAGACGCTTTTGTTCGGTTTCCGTGATATCCAAGATGAGCGCACCGACGACCTCATGCACATCGACATTGAAGATGGTCAGAGAGAAGAGGCGTCCGTCCACTTCAACCGTCTGGCGAATGATTTCTTCGCCCGTATCCAAG
>JAGCML010000218.1 GCA_017646485.1 Kiritimatiellia bacterium | reverse complement strand
GGCATACCGTCCGAGCTATCCAAGACGCCATCTTCATTCACATCTAAGACAAACTGATAGAGGTGATCGGTGACCTGAGCACCATTACGGCCATTATCAAAACGCTTTTTACCAATCGGATCCAAGAGACCATACTTCAATTCGGCCTCATTCTCCTTATTGCTCTTCAAGCCACGCTGCGCTTGATTACTGGCATCTTCATCAATGTAAAGCACGTCCAAGTACTTTGCCTTACCGAGGACGAGACACATATCCGTGTCCATCTGCTTCACGCCGCTGCTGGCAATGTTATACGCATCAGGCCAGAAGCCAATGTCACGGTGATAATTCGACCATGCCGTCTTAATCTGCATGCACACATCCGCCGCATTTTTCTTACGGGCCTGTTCAATAAAGTGCATGTAGCCACCGAAAGAAGCACCACCCAAGATGCCAATGATGGTAATCACCACCAAGAGTTCAATTAAGGTGAAGCCCTGCTTCGCACGATTTAAAGAAAGCTTTTTCATCATTTGCTCCAGTTTCAATTCTCAAGGATTATTCGTCGTCATCTTCTTCAACGGCTGCACCGCTGCTGGAAATATCATCGCTCGTGCCGAATCGACCATCCGGACCTGCCGAGACGATTTCGCCTGCGCCACCTTCATTGCGATAACGCAAACCACGGCCCCAACCGTCGGGTTCTGCACCGGCAGAGAAGGTGAGCACTTCACAGAAATCGCATCCGACCATCCCTTCAAAAACAGCGCCCTGCTTCACCAAACGCTTCCAAGAGCGGTGAATCTGCTGCAGGTTTGCGTCCATGGCTTCATAGGCGCACGAACGGTCAATGTCGTTATCGCTCGACCCACGCAATTCCTTTTCCCAAACAGAACCCTTTGAGGGTCTGCTGAATTGGTTGCGATAGTATTCGCGCATATTCGTGCTTTCGGTTTCATCATTAATCTTGTTTGCACGCGGCATGAAGTGAGAAACCAAGCCAAATGCGACACCGTCTTCCGAGCAGGGAGAACTCTGGCTATAAGAGATATTCTTGGCGCCACATTCACCGCACGAGTCGCTATTCGCCACGAAGGTGAAGTTGAGGCTCGCATAGCCATTGGCATCCGTGTCCGTCACCATCGGATATTCACCATAAACAGCCTTATATTCGCTGAGCAACGTCGCAATCGCATGCACGCGTTCAATCGTCTTGGCCTTGGCCGATTCCGAATTACCCGCACGTGTCATCATAAAGACACCGCCCGAGAGAATGCCGATAATCACAATCACGACCAAGAGTTCAATCAAGGTAAATCCGCGCATAGCGGCCGTTTTCAAAGATGTAGCTTTCATGGTTCCTACCCTAACGTTTACAAGCGGGCGCACGGAGCAACACTCTCCGTGCGCAAACGAAGCGACTGCGCCTTACGAGCCCTGCTGACCAATCGTACCAATAATCGAGATGAGCGGCATGAACATTGCAATCACAATACCACCCACGACCACAGCGAGGAAGATAATCAAAATCGGTTCAATGATGGAGGTCATTGCCGCCACAGCATTATCCACTTCGTCATCGTAAGTATTGGCCACGCGGATGAGCATTTCAGGCAATGCACCTGTTTCTTCGCCCACTTCCACCATGGAGACCACCATCGGAGGGAAGACGCCACTTGCGCCGAGCGGAGCGGTCATGCCTTCACCTTCCTTCACGCTGTCATGCACCAACTGAAGGGCCTTGGCGACCACTTGGTTGCCCGTCGTATCCTTCACGATGCCCAAAGCCTGCAATACCGGCACACCCGAACTCAAGAGCGTACCGAGCGTACGCGTCAAGCGAGCCACCACCGTCTTCTGCGTCAAGTCACCGAAAACAGGCGCCTTCAACGCAATCACATCGCTCAAATACGAGCCCATGGGCGTCTTCTTGAAGATCTTGATACCGATAACGGCAGCCACGACCACTGCGGCGCCGAACAACCAGTATTCCTGCACCCATTCAGACAAATTAATGACGAACTGCGTCAACGCCGGCATGCCTTCACCGCCCATCAAATCGTCAAAGATCTGCTGGAACTTCGGAATCACCGCGAGCATCAAGAAGACCACGATACCGACAGCAGCGGTCAACACCACGATCGGATAGGTCATTGCGCCCTTGACCTTGTTCTTAATCTTTTCAGCCTTTTCCATGAACTCGGCCAAACGATTTAACACCGTTTCAAGCACACCGCCAGCTTCACCGGCCTTCACCATGTTCACGTAGAGGTTGTTGAAGATTTTAGGATAGTTGGCCAACGATTCAGAGAAGGTGTTACCCGTCTCCACCGTTTCCAACATGCCCGTCAAAGCCTCTTTCATCGCCTCATTCGTCGTCTGGCGATGCAACACGCGCAACCCGCGCAACAACGGCAAACCTGCGTCCACCAGGGTTGCTAACTGACGCGTGAAGATCATCAAGTCCTTCGTCTTTACGCCACCGCGCATAAACTTCGGCATCTTAATCTCACCGCCACCTTTTTTCTTAGGCTTTGCAGGAGCCGCGGGACGCGTTGCAGCCACATCCGGCGTATCTTCCTTAATCATACCAATGGCCTTCGGCGTGAGCTTCATCGCCCGAATCTTCTCAATCGCCGCACCCTGAGAATCCGCTTCAACGGTGCTCATCACCTCTTTGCCCTGCGAATCCACTGCCTTGTATCTGAATTTAGCCATCGCTTGCGTCCTTGTGTTAAATTAACGGAGCTCATGCTCCAATCCACATTTCCATAATCTATAATAGCATTTTTCATCACACTTTTTAAGAGAGAAAAAAACTTTTTAACAACTTATCTCCTATTACAATAATAAATAGGGAGCTCCGCAGCGAAAAAGTCCCCCCTCCGCAACGAAAAAGGGAGTGCGATAATCTTCCCGACCTTGGTATAGTGTGCGTCCCACGATACGCGGGCTGCAAGTGCGCTCAGACCGCCCTCAACGTAAGCAATCATGGGCTTTTAAAAGAAGAAGAGCCTTTTTGAAAACGGAAAAGGCTAATATTGAAAACGAAGAAGAGCCTTTTTGAAATTGAAAAAGGCTAATATTGCCGAAGAATATGGTACCATTTACTAAAAGAATATGGTACCATTTTCCCTGGCAATATGGTACCATATTCTCCATCAATATGGTACCATATTCTATCGCAATATGGTACCATATTCTTTTAGGGTTTCGCCCTTATTGAAAATCAAGACTACTCATATGCCTTTTCAAAACAAGCCTTTTTCATCTTCAAAAAGGCTCTTCTTCTTTTTTAGAGGGATTAACACTATAAACACGAGGAGATGCGTCGAGCTTTTCGTAACACTAGGGCTTCGCCCACGAAAAGCCAACGCATCTGCG
>JAGCML010000217.1 GCA_017646485.1 Kiritimatiellia bacterium | reverse complement strand
GTGCTTTGTTAATTCACGGCTACACAATTACTCTCTTGAGCCCCACAAATGCGCCCAAGCGTGCAGAGTTTAAAGTTTGGAGGCCGAATAAGCGCACGATAGCGGAGCACGGAGATGTGCCCATTTTGAGCAGGCTACAAGACTTCTGCGACTTCTGAAAAAATAGATGTGGTCTTTCACATGCTTCGCGTCAGCGTTCCGTCGGCATACTCGGGGGAGAGACTGCGTAGCAGAATCTTTCTAGCGCCAAGCTGCGCGACGGAACAAGAGATAGCGTTCTAGCGTTAAACCACATGCAGTCCTTCACATGCTTCGCTGATGCGTTGGCTTTTCGTGGGCGAAGCCTAGTGTTACGAAAAGCTCGACGCATCTCCTTGTGTTCTTAGTGTTAAAATCCACATGCAGTCCTCCACCTGCAGTCCTGCGGCGAAGCCGCTTAATCCACTAATCCACCGTACTGCCAGGTCCGTAATTTTCTCACACAGCGTGCCTGCATTATGGTATAATGGGTGCGTTTTCTAACCCCAATAGGTGAGGATTTCTTATGAACCTTGAACATTTTGAGGCTCCTACATTCGCAGATGCGATTGCAACTGGCGTTACGCTAGTAGATTTCTGGGCTACTTGGTGCGGTCCTTGCAAGATGCAGGGTGCAATTCTTGAAAAGATGGAACTTCCCGCAGAGATGGAGGGGAAAGTTCGCGTGGGCAAGCTTGATATTGACAAGGCACCGTTGGTTGCTGCGCAGTACAAGGTTCAGTCCATTCCGACGTTGATTTTGTTTAAAGATGGCCAACCCATTGAGACGATGGTCGGCTTGCAGCGCGCTGATGTCATTTTATCGAAACTTGCGTCTGCGCTTCAGTAAACCCTAAACCAAAGAGGTCGTGCAAGGTCTTGCGCGGCCTCTTGCGTTTTTAATTGATTATGAAATTCACCCTTTTCACGCTTGCCCTGTTCGTTTGTGCGCTTCCAGCCTTTGCACAACGCACGCTTTCCCCTTCTTCTCAGGCCTACGCCCAACAGGCGCAGGTGCTTCGCGAAATCCAGTACACGCTTCAAGCCCTTTCTGCAAAGGTAGATGCTATTGAGCAACAGCAGAGCGCGCTCTCCTCTCGCATTAGCGCACTTGAACGTGGTGGAAATGCAGCCACCAAGGATGAACTCGCAGCCTTACGTGCCGATTTTAATGTCTTAAAGAGCGAACAAGGCAAGATGCGTGGCGAGATTGTAACCGATCTCTCCAACAAGATTAAGACCATCGCAGACAAACAGCGTGCCGCCGCAGAGCAAGCAGCCCAGTCTGCACAAAAGAGTGGTTACAACCATGTGGTTGAGGCTGGCCAAACGATTTCGGCCATTGCCCAAGCCTACAAGGTGACCCCAGCCTCCATTATGAAGGCCAATAAGATTAAGGATGCCACGAAGATTCGTGTGGGCCAAAAGCTCTTCATTCCAGATCCGTAATCCACTCCCCACAGCCTTTCTCTTTTAGTATCAATTAAGGTAAGACAATGAATACACTCATCGCCTCATCCTCTGCCGTTTTCACCTTTGCGACCTTCGCCTCGGTTATCGGTGGTCTCGGCATCTTCTTGCTCGGCATGAAGCAGATCTCTGAAGGTTTGCAAGCTGTAGCAGGACCTAAAATGCGCAAACTTGTGGCAGCAGCCACGACCAACCGCTTTGCAGGGGTGCTTACGGGTGCTGTCGTTACAGGCATCATTCAGGCCTCCGCAGTGACCACCGTGATGGTCGTCGGTATGGTGACCTCTGGCATCATGACCTTGATGCAGGCCATCAATGTGATTATCGGCGCCAATATCGGTACAACCGTTACCGCATGGCTCGTGGCCATCTTCCCGAAGTTGGATGCCACCTTCGGTCTCGGCTTGGCAGGCTTTGCCGCATTAGTCTACCTCTTTGCCAAGCGTGAATCTTGGAAATACTGGGGCTTAATCTTCCTCGGGCTCGGTTTGATTTTCTACGGTTTGGACCTCGTGAAGAGCAACATGTCTCCGCTCTCTCAGACCGAGAGCTTCATTGACGCATTAAAATCCTTTGCCGTGACCGATGTCGCAACAGGCGCCTTCTCCATTTGGGGCATGCTGAAGTGCATCTTCGTAGGTGCAGTGGCCACAGCCCTCATTCAGAGTTCTTCGGCAACCACTGCGATTGCTGTGGTTTTGGTGACCCAGCGCATGATTTCCTTTGACACGGCAGCCACCCTCGTGCTCGGTATGAACATCGGTACTACGGTCACCACCTGGTTCGCCGCTATCGGTGCACCGACGGAAGCACGTCGTGCAGCCCTCGCACACACGCTTTTCAACCTCATTGGCGTGATTATCATGGCACCCTTCTTCCCCATCGCGCTTCCTTTGGCCGATAAGCTCTTCGGCATTTCCCAAATGGACACCACGGGGCTCGGCTTTGCCGTTGCTGGTATTCACACGGCCTTCAATGTGGTGAACACGGTCATCTTCCTCCCCTTCACCTCTCAATTCGCTTGGTTGATTACACGCATTATTCCGGATGCCAAGATTCACGAATTGCCGCGCTTGACGGTGTTGAATCCGCTCAAACTCGCCCCTGTGGTGGCCGTGGAACAGGCTCGTAAGGAAGTGGAACAGATGAGTAATCGTTGCGAAACCATCATCGATGGCGTGCGCGAAGTCTTAAATGGTAAAACCACTGAAGAACTTGAAAACTCCATCTTCCACGCAGAAGAAGAACTCGACATCCTTCAGCACGAAGTCTCGCAGTTCTTGGGCGTGATTATGACCACCAACCTCCCCTCGGACGTTGCCAACCGCGCCCGTATGCTTCTGCGCGTGGCTGACGAATTGGAATCCATCTCGGACGACGTGGCTGCACTCTTAAAGCAGTTCATTCGTATGCGTAAGGCAAACATGAAGCTTTCTGAACGCGGCCAAACCGACCTCATCAGCTTGCACGATATGTGCCGCACCTTCGCTGGCACGGTCTTCGAAGCCTTCCGCCAGGGTAAAGTGTATGCCGCTGACCTCTTAAACCACATGCACTCGGATGCCTCGGGTATCACGGCGCGCGTGAAGGAAATCCGTAAGGCTCAGATGACGCGTATGGCCGACAAGGACCCCACGCTCAATCCGCTCTGCACGGTGGTCGTTTTGGACATGCTCAATCTTTACCGTCGCTTGAAGGAAGACTGCCTCAATATCGGTGAGGCAATGCTTGAAGAAGGCCGCGTGTAAGCGTATAAACTTTCCTATAACCATCCCCCTCGCCTATAACCATCCCCCTCGGAGACTTCTACCATGCACTTTTTAGCAGATACAGCCTCTAAGTTCACCCTCATCTCTGCAGAGCTTTCAGCCATTACCATTATCTCCTGCGTCCTAGGCGGTCTTGGCATCTTCTTATTAGGGATGCAGCAAATCTCCGAAGGTCTCCAGGGTGTGGCAGGCCCCAAGATGCGTAAGCTCGTAGCCGCAGCCACAACCAACCGCTTTGCGGGCGTCACCACCGGTACGATTGTAACAGCCATCATTCAGAGTTCTTCGGTCACCACCGTGATGGTCGTCGGCATGGTGACCTCTGGCATTATGACCCTCACGCAGGCGATTAATGTGATTATCGGTGCGAATATTGGTACCACCGCCACAGCATGGTTGGTCGCCTCCTTCCCTAAAATCGGCATCACCGCAATTGCCTTCATCATCGGTATCGCCACGATTATCTACCTCTTCTCCAAGCGCGAAGGATGGAAGTTTGTCGGCCTCATCTTCTTAGGCCTCGGCTTAATCTTCTTCGGCCTTGACTTCATCAAAGGCGCGATGGATCCCATTGCAGACTCCCAGGGCTTGCGTAATGTCATGGCCATGTTCAGTGCAGTCGATGCCACCGGAGCCTTCTCGGCCTGGGGCATGATCAAGTGTATCTTCGTCGGTGCTGTCGCCACTGCGATTGTGCAAAGCTCCTCTGCGACCACGGGTATTGCAATTATTCTCGTGGCCAATGGCAGCATCAACTTCTATTCTGCCGCGACCCTCGTGCTCGGCATGAACATCGGCACCACGATTACTGCATGGCTCGCAGCACTGAATGCCCCTACGGAAGCGCGTCGTGCAGCACTCGCTCACTCGCTCTTCAATATCATCGGCACCGTGATTATGGCGCCCCTCTTCCCCCTCTGCTTGCCTATTGCTAATCGTATGTTTGGCATTGATGCGATGAGCGCCAGCTCGCTCACCTTCGCAGTCGCAGGGGTGCACACCGCATTTAACGTCGTGAATACGTGCTTCTTCCTCCCCATCGTGAAGCAATTCGCCGGCCTCATCACGTACATTATTCCCGACTCCAAGATTCACGAATTGCCGCGCTTAACCGTCTTGAATCCGCATAAACTCGCACCCGTCGTGGCTGTGGAACAAGCACGTAAGGAAGTGGAACAGATGAGTCACCGTTGCGAAACCATCATTGATGAATTGCGCACCTTCCTTACGGGCGGCTCTAGCGAAGAGACAGAAAATGACATCTTCCACGCAGAAGAAGAACTCGACATCCTTCAGCACGAAGTCTCGCAGTTCCTGGGCGTAATTATCACCACACCCCTTCCATCGGATGTCGCCAACCGTGCGCGAATGCTCCTGCGCGTGGCAGATGAATTGGAGTCCGTCTCCGATGATGTCGCAGCCATTGTCAAGCAGTTTATCCGCATTCGAAAGTCTAACATGGCCCTCTCGGAACGCTGCCAGGCAGACTTGTTGAATCTGCATGACATGTGCCGCACCTTCGCTGGAACCGTCTGCGAAGCCTTCCGTCAAGGCAAGATACATGCAGCCAATTTGTTAAACCATATGCACTCTGACGCTTCCGCAATCACAGTCCGCGTGAAGGAAATCCGTAAGGATCAGATGACGCGTATGGCCGACCGCGACCCCACCATTAATCCGCTCTGCGCAGTGGTTGTGATGGACATGCTCAATCTCTACCGCCGTTTGAAGGAAGACTGCCTCAATATCGGCGAGTCCATGCTCGAAGAAGGACGTATCTAATTTTTAAAGAGAGTCAAACGAAATGCAAATCCAAATTCTCCCCTCGTTACTTGCTGCCAACCTCGCCTGCCTCGGTGAAGAGATTC
>JAGCML010000216.1 GCA_017646485.1 Kiritimatiellia bacterium | reverse complement strand
TGCAACACCATGCGACCATCGTCGCGCGTTTCACCAATGAAGGCCACAGGGCAGCGTTCACGTTCGCAGAAGCTTTCGAAGAGCACCTTATCTTCAGCACGAATGGCCAAGACGTAACGTTCCTGAGCTTCGCAGCACCAAATTTCCATGGGGCTCATGGAGATTTCTTCGTTGTGCACCTTGCGGAGTTCAAAATCTGCACCGGTGGCTTCAACGAGTTCTGGGCAACCATTCGAGAGGCCGCCTGCACCGATATCGTGGAGCGAGAGAATGGGGTTGGATTTGCCCAATGCGACGCAAGCATCGATGACACCCTGACAACGACGCTGCATTTCTGCGTTGCCACGCTGCACGGAGTCAAAGTCAAGCTTGGCTTCGTTTTGACCAGAAGCCATAGAGCTTGCTGCGCCACCACCAAGACCGATGCGCATTGCAGGACCACCAATCTGCACAACGAGAACGTGCGGAGGGACATCCTTCTTTAATACTTGGTCATGGCGAATATTGCCCATGCCGCCTGCGAGCATGATGGGCTTGTGATAACCCCAATACTTACCGCAAGCTTCTTCTTCCAAGGTACGGAAGAAGCCGCACAATTGCGGACGGCCGAATTCATTACCGAATGCAGCGCCACCGATGGGGCCTTCCATCATGATGTTGAGTGCGGGAGAAAGACGTTCGGGACGTTCTGCGTAATCCTTTTCCCAAGGCTGCTTAAAGCCAGGAATGCGCAAGTCACTCACGCAGAAGCCGCAGATACCAGCCTTTGTACGAGAACCGATACCCGTCGCACTTTCGTCGCGGATTTCACCGCCCACGCCGGTGGCAGCGCCAGGATAGGGAGAGATGGCGGTGGGGTGGTTGTGCGTTTCCACCTTCATCAACATTTCAATCTGGTCTTCAGCGAACTTATAGGTATTGTCCGTGGGGTCTGCCTGGAAGGCCATGGTACGGAAACCGTCAATCACGCCCGAATTGTCCTTGTAAGCGACCTGCGTACCTTCGGGGTGAAGTTTGTGGGTATTTTTAATCATGCCGAAGAGCGACACATCGCGTTCTTGGCCATCAATAATCCACTTGGCATTGAAAATCTTGTGACGGCAGTGTTCGGAATTGACCTGGCCGAACATCGTGAGTTCCGTGTCGGTCGGATTGCGCTGAGCCTTAGTGTAGGCAGTGTAGAGATAGTCAATTTCGGGATCGCTCATGGCCAAGCCGATTTCACGGTTGGCACGGACAAGCGCATCGCGACCTTCGCCTAAGACGTCGAAGACCTTACCCTTTGCAGGGCGTGCATTGACGAAGAAGGAGGGCAATTCTTCAGCGGTGAAGACCCCTTCAATCATGCGGTCATGTAAGATGTTGAGGGCTTCAGTGCCAAGCGCTTCACGCGAGAGCACTTCGCCATTGCGCGTCACAGCCATGTGCATGGCGTGTTCAACACGGCGAACGCCGCGCACACCGCAGTAACGGAAGATGTCGGAAGCCTTGGAACTCCACGGCGAGATGGTGCCTAAGCGAGGCGCAACAAAGATGCCATCGGTTGGCAAAGGTGCAGCAGCATCTGCATCTAAGAGCGTGCAAGCCTTTGCGAGCGCTTCTTCTGTCAATGCAGAAGAGGTTTGCAATAAGAAGACCCAAGCCGTTTGGATTTCGCAATCCCCGAATCCAATTTCCGAAAGACGCTTTTTAAGTGCATCAACGCGAAATGCTGAAAGGGCTGTCTGTCCGACCAAAAACTCAGTTGCCATAACCTATTCCTTAATGATGAGTAAGGTGTTCAGTAAAAATCAGATACATTCTATCATAATTTCGTATGCCATGAGTGCGCTTTACTGAAATGCCACAGTAAATTAACGTTTTCTTAAGCACCGCGGTGCAGCACTGCCAGAGGGAGGAAACCACAAAAGGACTGCATGTGGAGAGGAAACCACAGAAGAACTGCATGTGGATTTAGAAACCACAAAATACACAAAATACTCAAAAAGGGCGCTACGCGCAGGACTGCATGTGGATTTAGAAACCACAGAAGGACTGCATGTGGGGGAGGAAACCACAAAATACACGAAATACACGAAAAAGGGCG